>DATFVA010000295.1:0-8250 GCA_035260565.1 Ignavibacteriaceae bacterium
AAGCTTGGTGACTGGGGAACATTCTGCTGTCCCGATTCCTGAATTATACTATCACGCTGCTCGGTTGTTGACTGTCCAGGAAGAAAAAACAAATTTATTGCGATTGTCAGAACTGCAAGGGAGCCTGCAAGCCACCAGGAAGCCTTACTTAAAAAATCTGCCGTTCTTCTTGTACCGAACATAGTACCCATTCCGCCTGCACCTCCAAAAGTACCGGCCAAACCGCCGCCTTTACTGGACTGCATCAGAACAATGATTATCAATAATACTGCTATTATTGTTGTTATAACGATCAATGTTGCATACATAATTTTTTCTCCGTTAATTCGTAGCGGGGGAGGGATTCGAACCCCCGACACGTGGATTATGATTCCACTGCTCTAACCGACTGAGCTACCCCGCCAAATTTAACATTTAAGCTTGTAAATATAGAAATTAATAGATTTTTATCAAAATATAATTTGCGAATTTGAGGATTGAATTGGAGAATTTGCGCCTTACGCGGATAGATGAATTGAATTAAAGAATTTACGGATCGGCTGAAGGAATTCAAAGAGATTAAGCTTCTCCAACAGCAATAACCATTGTTATACTTGTGTTGCCGGGCAGGATCTACCTCAGAACGAATTCACGCCCAGCTTTTGACAGGCTCAAACTTCGGCAAGCTCGGTGCGATAGCAAATATTACTATTAAGCGGATATTTATGCCGCCTTATCATTAATGGAATTTACTAAGGACGTTTTGCTGGTATTCATCATGGAATATTCCTTCGCCGGTATCATCATAACTTTTTATCGGAATTCCTGCTGTCTGCAGTCTCTGTTTTGTACTTGCGATCCTGTCGATCGGATCAGGGTGAGTAGAAAGGAAAGTTGAAATCGAATTTGAATTGGAACTTATCAGGCCTTCATCCCTCATTTTTTCAAAGAAAAACATTACGCTTCCGGGGTAGAATCTGGTATCCTTTAAATATTTAACCGAGTATTCATCCGCCTGGTCCTCATCAGATCTGCTATTCGCAAGAAAGCCCAGACCAACAAAAAGGTTAGCAGCGATCTCTTCTATCTGTGAAGGATTTTGTCCCAGCACAATATTCAACAATATAGATACCCCGTAATAAGCAGTCATCCTCTGAGTAGCATGACGCAATTCCGCGTGTGCAATTTCATGACCTAATACGCCGGCTAAGGCGGCCGAGGAAGTCAGGTACTTTATAAGTCCGGTATAAACATATACATAACCTCCGGGAAGAGCGAAAGCATTCAGAGTGGAATCATCATCTATTATGTCCATCTGGTATGTGAAATCAGCCTTATGCTCAACCTGAGAGGAAGCGAGAATCTGATTGAATATCTGGGATACAATAAAACTTTTAATTGAAGGATCGCCATGAAAAATCGGATATTCCTGCGGATCACTCTGTATTTGTGCATTTAACTGTTGTCCAAGCTGGACATCATCCTGGAGAGAAAATATATTTATACCTGTATCACAGGAATAAATGAAGGGAAGAACAGCCAGAAGTAAAACTAAAATGCTTCTTGTAAGAATTATTTTCATTCGAATTCCATTTGGTTCTTAACTTATTTAATATATTTACTTTGAGCTTCAGGAGAGGTAACCGCAATCAACTTTTCTGATTCTTCTCCTCATCAATCATATCCCAGAGGAGATCGAGAAGTTTTTCAATTCCTGCGCCGGTCACAGCCGAAATTATGTGAATTCTTTTGTCGAGTTTCTTAAGTCTTTTCTTAAGCAGTTTGTCTATCTCAGATTCCTCAACCAGATCCGATTTGGATAATATCAGCAGTTTGGGCTTCAGAGCAAGTTTTTTACTATAACTTTTCAGTTCATTCTGAAGGACATGATAGTCGTTTTCATAATCTTCAGATGTTATGTCGATCAGGTATACGAGGACTTTAGTTCTTTCGATGTGCCGCAGGAATTTTAATCCGAGACCTTTTCCCTCATGAGCACCTTCAATTATACCAGGAATGTCCGCAACTGTAAAGCTCTGGTAATCTTTATATTGAACGATACCAAGGTTGGGTTCGAGGGTTGTAAAGGGATAGTCGGCTATCTTTGGGCGGGCGGCAGAGATTTTAGAGATCAGCGTCGATTTACCTGCATTCGGAAATCCGACAAGTCCTATATCTGCTATCAGCTTCAGCTCAAGTATTATGTTTCTTTCCTCACCTTGTCTGCCCGGTTCAGCATACCGCGGTGCCTGGTTGGTAGGGGTGGCAAAGTTGCTATTCCCTTTCCCTCCTTTCCCTCCTTTTGCAGCAACGACACGCATCCCATCTTGATCAAGATCAAACAATACCTTTCCCGATACTGCATCTTTTATAATTGTCCCGACCGGTACTTTGATCAGCACATCCCCCCCGTTTTTTCCGTCTTTACGTGAATTGCCGCCGATTTCCCCATTAGCGGCATCATATTTTTTCCTGTACCGGAAATCAAGCAATGTGGCTAAATTATGTCGGGCTTCAATAATTACACTTCCGCCGTCGCCGCCGTTGCCCCCGGAGGGACCTCCTTTGGGAACATACTTTTCACGTCTGAAGGTAACGGCTCCATCTCCGCCTTTACCCCCGCTGATACTAATCTCGGCATAATCAATAAACATTTTTATTCCTGATTGAAGAAGTTGCTGACAGCATTGGTAAGTGATACTGCATCTTTAGAATAAGGACTCACCCGGTAGGAAAAGAAAACTGCTTTAAGAATTTCAGTTGCTTCGTCATATGTAGCAGACTCCGAAATCTTTTCCATGGTATTAACAAAATCACTTTCATCCTCATTAAAAACGTTAGCAACAATTTTTTCCATTTCCTTATTGGAAAGGAAACTCAGTATATCATTATTTTTTTTTGCATCCGGGACAGTATCTTTTACCACTGTCTCTACTTCATCAAAAGGAGTGACTTCCTCCTCTTCTATAATTAATTCCTCTGAAAGTTCTTCTTCATCCTCTATGGCTTTTGCCGGTTCCTGTTCTCCGGACATTAACTCCTCAAATGTTAAGGATTCCTGTTCACCTGTTTCTTCTGTTTCGTTTTCCTCTTCAGGCGGTTTTGGCTCAACATTTTCATCTAACTCTCCTAATGTAAGGTATTCTTCAGAGTCCGGATTCTCAAGCTGAGCTTCAAGTTCATCCAGGGATTTCAATTCACTTTCAAACCTTGAAAGGAAATCATCCGGTGATTCAGATTCAATAGCTTTGTCTTCAATTGCTTCATATGTGGTATCCTCTTCGGGATTTTCTTCGTGCGTCTCAGCCAGTATCTCTTCCTTCTGATGTCCGGGTTCTTCAGTTGAAACTTCCTCTCCGGATTTCTCATCGGGTGTAGTAACTTCAGAAACGGGTTCTGCTTTATTTTCAGCATCAGCTTCTTCAGGAGTATCTTCCGGAACTTCTTCTTTTGTTTCCTTTCCAGGCTGAACTTTCACGGGTTCTCTGGAGTAAAGTATCTTCCTGATTTCCTCAATATCATATTTCCTTTTATCATCAGCAGGAATGGAACGCCGAAGCTTAAACATTTCCTCTGTAAGGTTCTTTTCTTTAAGAAAAATCTCCACCGTCTGAGTGGATATTCTTGTTTTATTCAGACCGCCTTCATTGAAGAAGTCTCCAATTGATACAAGAGCATTATCAATAAGGTCTTTGGTATGTTCATCAAACATCTGGTGATCAATTTTTCCAAGAATATTTTCAAACTCGCTTTCACTAAGTGAAATGATCTTACGCTTTGAGAAATAACCATAGAATACATTTTTTACATAATCATAATAATAGAGGTAATTCAGCATCAGCTTTATTTCATTTACATTTCTCGTCTTAATCTCGTCGAAAATTAATTTCGACAGTGTCCAATTTGGTCTGATGAGGTAGTTGATATTGAATGTCACAGCATGAGAAACGAGTGTTCTAATATCCTCAAATGCCAGTCTTTTATTTTTTTTAATCTCTTCGCTTATAAGGTTGAAATATTTTGATATCTCACTGCCGGAATAGTCAAAAGACGAATTCTGTAAAAGTTTTTTCCGATCTTCATAAATCAGGAAGTCCAATTGGGCGGAGATATAAAGAATTATTGCCGGGTGTACTTCCGCCGAAGCCAGTTTTTCATATGTAAAAAATGAACCTAACTTACTTATACGATTTAAAGTGAAATCAATTATAAATTTAATTTCTTTTTCGAACATTCTGCCCTACTCTTATTTATTTCTTTGCAGAAAATAAAAAAAATCCCGATTAAAGTGTTAACCGGGACTATTTAAAGGACTAACAAATTATGGATTCAGCGGATTTTGCAATAATCAGCCTGCAGGATTTTCGCCCTTTACAGGAACCATGATCGAATCAGGACCCGGCATATGAACTATTTTGTTTTTTATGGTAAATCCATAGTTAATTCCTGCCGTAAGGCTGTCAATCTGCCTTATGGACATAGATTTATGCTGATATCCGTCCGGTATAAGACTAACTCCGCCGCGGGTATTTTTCCAGGCATAGCTGAACCAAAAGTAATAAATGATTACTGCGGCAATAAGAATTAAAACTGTAACACCAAGAGCTGTTTTCATCGTATTCTGCTTATTATTTGACTAATAAGCTGCAAATTATTTTTCTTTTTTGCAAGAAGCCCTGTAATATTCTCTCCGGAGCTGTGCTATAGTATCCATCGAAATCTGTTTAGGACACTCAGCCGAACATGCTTCAGTATTTGTACAGGAACCGAAACCTTCAATTTCCATCTGTCTTACCATAGCAAGTACTCTCTTCTCTCTTTCAGGCTGACCCTGAGGCAGTCTGGCGAAATGAGAAACTTTGGCTGCAACAAACAGCATAGCAGATGCATTCTTGCAGGCGGCAACGCAGGCTCCGCAGCCGATGCACTGTGCAGCATCAAATGCGGCTTCCTGTTCGTCCTTTGCAATTGGAACAGCATTTGCATCAGGAGCACCCCCGGTATTAACAGAGATGAATCCACCGGCCATTACTATCCTGTCGAATGCAGATCTGTCTACTACCAGGTCCTTTATAACAGGAAAAGCTTTAGCCCGCCAGGGTTCCACAGTGATATGATCACCATCCTTAAACCGTCTCATATGAAGCTGACAGGTTGCTATTCCTTCCTGGGGTCCGTGGGGTCTTCCATTTATAAACAAAGAGCAGCTTCCGCATATTCCTTCCCGGCAGTCGTGATCAAAAGCAACCGGTTCCTCACCTTTTTTAACCAGGCTATCGTTTAAGACATCCATCATTTCGAGGAAAGACATATCAGGCGAAATATCCTGTACTTCATAGTTAACTAATTGTCCCTTGGCGTTGCGGTTTTTCTGACGCCATATTTTAAGATGTAAATTCATTCCTTTTCCCATTATTTATAACTCCTTTGAGAAAGTTGGACGAACTCAAAATTCAGGTCTTCTTTATGAAGTTCTGCTTTGCTGCCTACACCCTTAAATTCCCAGGCGGCAACATACGCGAAATTCACATCGTCTCTTTTAGCTTCATTCTCTTCAGTCTGATGCTCTTCTCTGAAGTGTCCTCCGCAAGATTCCTCCCTGTGCAGGGCATCTTCAGCCATCAGTTCACCGAGTTCCAGAAAATCAGATACGCGACCTGCTTTTTCAAGCGATTGATTTAGTTCTTCATTTTCACCGGCAACTATAACGTTTTTCCAGAAATCATCCCTTATCTCTCTGATCCTGGAGATTGCTGTTTTCAAGCCCTCAGCGTTACGCGACATTCCAACGTAATCCCACATAACCTGGCCGAGTTCACGGTGGAACTCATCAACCGTTTTAGTTCCTTTTATAGATAAGAGTTTATCTATTTTATCTTTTAATTCTTTTTCTGTCTTTTTGAATGCTTCGTGTTCTGCAGTAACTTTATCAGTTTTATGCTGTGCAAGATAATCGCCGATTGTATACGGGATAACAAAGTAACCGTCTGCCAATCCCTGCATCAAGGCACTTGCACCCAGCCGGTTAGCACCGTGATCAGAGAAATTGCATTCGCCGAGAGAATAGAGCCCCGGGATTGAAGTCATTAGATTATAATCAACCCACAAACCGCCCATAGTGTAGTGGGCTGCGGGGTAAATTCTCATTGGAACTTCATATGGGTCTTCTGCAGTAATCAGTTTATACATATCGAAAAGGTTGCCGTATTTTTCAGCAATTTTATCTTTACCGAGACGTTTTATTGCATCGGCAAAGTCAAGATTAACAGCATTCAGAGCAGGACCAACGCCCTTTCCTTCATCAACCATTTCCTTGGCATTTCTTGAAGCAACATCCCTTGGTACAAGATTTCCGAACGAAGGATATTTCCGTTCAAGATAATAGTCTCTTTCAATCTCAGGGATCTGAGCAGGAGGTCTTTTATCTTTCGGATCTTTAGGCACCCAGACTCTTCCGTCGTTTCTTAAGCTTTCACTCATAAGAGTCAGTTTAGACTGGTAGTGCCCCGTAACAGGAATGCATGTAGGGTGTATCTGTGTAAAGCAGGGGTTTGCAAAGAAAGCGCCTTTCTTATATGCTCTCCACGCTGCTGTAACATTTGAACCTTTTGCATTGGTCGACAGGTAATAAACGTTTGCATATCCGCCGGTAGCAAGAACTACGGCATCGGCTGCAAAAGATTTAATTTCGCCTGTCACCATATCCCTGGTTACAATTCCTCGCGCTTTACCATCGATTAATACGACATCCAGCATTTCATGCCGGGGGTACATTTTAACTTTGCCGAGACTAACCTGTCTCATCAATGCATTATATGCACCGAGTAGAAGCTGCTGTCCCGTCTGGCCCCTGGCGTAAAATGTACGTGAAACCTGAGCACCGCCGAATGACCGGTTATCCAGAAGTCCGCCGTACTCGCGGGCAAAAGGCACACCCTGGGCAACACACTGATCTATAATATTTGCGCTCAGCTCGGCAAGGCGGTATACATTTCCTTCACGCGATCTGTAATCGCCGCCTTTTATTGTATCATAGAATAGGCGGTAAACGCTGTCGCCGTCATTCTGATAATTCTTGGAAGCGTTTATTCCTCCCTGAGCAGCAATACTATGTGCACGTCTTGCGCTGTCCTGGAAACAAAAAGCATCCACATTATATCCCAGTTCGGCAAGAGAAGCTGCTGCTGAGCCTCCCGCTAAACCTGTACCTACAACTATTATATTATATTTTCTTTTATTTGCCGGGTTGACCAGTTTCATTTTGAACTTGTGGTTTGTCCACTTTTCAGCTAATGGTCCGGCAGGAACTTTTGATTCTAATTTCATATTATTTCCCTCCCAGTATGAAGAATAAAGGAATAATAGCGAAGCCGAGACAGAGTAGTATAGAAAAGACGACGCCAAAACCTTTAATGAACGGGGTATACTTATTATGTCTCAACCCCAATGTCTGAAATCCGCTTTGAAACGCGTGAACAAGATGAATGGCAAGCAGTACCATTGCAACAATGTACATGATAGACCACCCGGTATTCTGGAATTTGGCTACAGCGCTTTCATACATTGATGTTGAAGGGCTTCCAAATCTTGAGGGGATGAAGAAATCAAACAGATGTATCACAAGGAATATCAATACAACTATTCCGCTTTGAATCATGAACCTTGAATAAAATGTGCTGTTTGCAGAAGGATCTTTTGTTTTATACTCAATCCCGCGGGCAGCTTTATTTATAAACCACAATCGTATACCATTGATGATGTGGTATATGAAAGCGATAAAAAGTACTATCTCTATAATCCTGACCGGAATATTAAGCGAAGCCGCCATAAAATCGGCGTAAGCCTCGAATGCATCACCGGTGCTCCTGAGAAGCAGAAGATTGGCGATTAGATGAATGATCAGGTAGATATATAAGAACAAGCCCGTAACAGCCATGATAAGCTTTTTCCCCAGGCTCGAATCAATAAATGAGGTGAACCAACCCATTAAATTTCTCCTTTGTAAATACGGTAACTTATTGGTAAGCTAGAATCAAATGTGTTTGGTGGTAACAAAATTCTATATGATACAATATTTGGTTTAAGTAGTGCGGCATTAAAATCGCACAGAAGTTTAACAAAATTATTTATATCGGGGAAGAAAAGCAATTTAGTTGGAAGGAATAAATGCGGGAGGGAGCTTTCTGCCTGAATCTATCCAGGCATATACATTTACCTGACAAGCCTCCGGAGAATCTTAATTCCACTATTATTTGAACTTTAAGCTGTGGG
>DATFVA010000296.1:0-8214 GCA_035260565.1 Ignavibacteriaceae bacterium
CGGGTACTCAATGCAGAGCTTTTTTATCGGTATAGGAGCAGTTGTCGCTTCTGCCCTCCCGTATATGCTTACTAACTGGTTCAGCATTGCCAACACCGCATCGGCAGGACAGATCCCGGATTCGGTGAAATTTTCGTTCTACATTGGAGGAGCTGTTTTCTTCCTCGCGGTTCTGTGGACAGTAGCAACATCAAAGGAATATCCGCCGGAAGAACTTAAACGATTTGCCGAAAGCGAAGCTGCACTCAAAAAGGAAGCGGGCTATCAGGCTCCGCTTGATGTATCAGCTTCTAAATTTTTTACTAACGGTTTTACCTGGCTGTTAACCGGTGCAGCCTGTTCAGGTGTGCTGTATTTCATTTTAAATGAAAATGATTTCGGGTTGTATGTCTTGTTCCTGGGTCTGGCGGCATTCGGCATTGTACAGCTTATTGCAGGATTGATGACAAAAGCGGGAAATATTAAAAATGGTTTTGTTGTTGTTACTAACGACTTATATAAAATGCCTGCAGCAATGAAGCAGCTTGCTGTTGTCCAGTTCTTTTCCTGGTTTGCTTTATTTGCGATGTGGATATATACGACGCCGGCAGTTACTCACCATATATACGGGACAACTGATCCGACATCTGAATTATTTAATAAAGGCGCCGACTGGGTAGGCGTGCTGATGTCTGTTTATAACGGCTTCGCTGCTGTAATGGCATTCGTTCTCGTATGGCTGGCTAAGAAAACAAGCAGAAAAAGCGTGCATATGATAAGTCTTGTCATAGGCGGAATTTCTTTCGCATCCTTTTATGTAATTCAGAATCCCGATCTCCTTCTCATATCGGAACTGGGCATAGGTCTTGCCTGGGCATCAATACTTGCCATGCCTTATGCAATCCTTGCCGGGTCCATTCCTCCTGAAAAAATGGGTGTGTATATGGGCATATTCAATTTCTTCATAGTAATCCCTCAGATTACTGCAGCAGCAATACTTGGCTGGTTTGTAAGAGTCCCTTTCGGTGGAGAAGCAATCTATGCCCTTCTGCTGGGAGGAGCTTCAATGATCTTCGCCGGAATTATGGTAATGTTTGTGAAGGATGTGGATGAGGTGAGGCAGGGATGAGTGAATTGCCTGCCTTCGGCAGGTAAAGTGAATGGATGCATGATTGATTGATTCCGCCGGATATCGCGGATTGATCGGATCCGAACCGTGTATCGGTCATTAGTCAGTTTCTATCGGTCATTGTTATATCATAAAAGTCTTTTAAGCGAAACACCGTTTTGCTTTACATAGCCAGTAAGCCTGCGGTCATCCTTTTACACTGCCGAGGGTAAGTCCGGAAACGAGCCATTTACTTAATACAATGAATAGTATCACCACGGGGATGCTCACGATAAGTGCGGCGGCAGCGTATAAACCCCATTCGGTAGTTAAATTCGACTGAAATGATTTTAGTCCCAGCGGAAGTGTATAAAGAGAAGTATCCTGAAGAACCTGTGCCGCTACTATATACTCAGACCAGGCAGTCATAAAAGAAAACAATGCTGTAATAACCAGCGCCGGCGCGGCTAATGGAAAGATTATTTTATAAAAAGCCTGCCACCTGCTGCATCCGTCTATACGTGCACTTTCCTCAAGGCTAAGAGGTATCGTGTCGTAATACCCTTTCATCTGCCATACACAGAAAGGCAGCGCTGTTGCTGAATAGACGATTATAATTCCGAGGTAGCTGTTTATCAGTCCCAGCTTGATCAGCATTATATACATAGGGAGAAGAAGCATAGTTGCAGGGAACATCTGGGTGGTGAGGAGTCCAAGCATACTGAACTGCTTCCCCGTAAATTGAAATCTTGAGAGGGCATATCCTGCTGTTGATGCCAGGGCAACACCGGTAACAGTAACGACAAAGGATACTATAGTACTATTCCAGACCCACAGAAGGAAAGGTCTGTTTGTAAATAACTCAAAGTACTGCCTGAAGGTTGCATTATCGGGAATGATTGATAAGGATGTTGAAAGAAGCCGGTCGTTTGGTCTGATTGATATGGTAAAAACGTTTATCACCGGGTAGAGAGCAATCAGGGTAAATAATATCAGGAATATGTAAGTCAGAATATCTGCGATTAGTTTTTTACGGTTCATAATTTTTTCTTGTTAATATATGGATTCAGTAGCCTTTGTCCTTCTTAGAAACGTTAAACCGAACGCAAGCAGAATTAAAAATATAACAACGCTGAACGCCGCCGCATAACCGTAGCGGTACAGGTTGAAAGCAGCCTTGTAAACAAACGACACCAGGATATGAGTTTTATCAGAAGGTTCTCCCGCATTGCTTACAAGCCAGACTACATTGATATTATTAAACGTCCATATTACACCAAGAGTGATTGCAGGAATCATTACCGGCTTAATCAAAGGTATTGTAATGGATTTTAGTTTTTGGTACCATTTTGCTCCGTCAATATCCGCAGCTTCATAAAGTTCTTTCGGGATACTCTGGAGCGCACCAAGTGCAATTATCATCATAAATGGGAATCCCAGCCAGATATTAGTTATGATTACAGCCATAAATGCCTCTACGGGTGACTTCAGCCATTCGACAGGCGACATCGAAAGAAACTTCACAATGATCAGGTTAATTGCACCGTACTCATAATTAAACATCCCGCGCCACGTTAAAGCCACAATGTACTGCGGTATTGCCCAGGGAAGTATCAGCAGCGTTCTGAATATGCCTGAACCCGGAAGGCTGCGGTTTATAAGAAGTGCAAGGGTAACCCCGAGTACTACGTGAAAAACGATATTAGTGCCCGTCCAGATTATAGTTTTCAAAAAGAATTCATAGAACTGCGGTTCGGCGAATACTTTAGCGTACTGGTAGAAACCAACGATACTCCAGTCGTTTATATGAGCAAGACTCATATTGGAAACTGAAAGTATAATATTATAAATAAAGGGATACATAATCACTGCGATCATGATTATCATTGCGGGAAGCAGAAGGTAATATGCAAAACTGTTGCGCTTAAAATTCTTAAAGAATGCGGCGAGACTTCTCCTGGTGAAGAACAAGAGTGCGATCACAGCAAGGAAGAAAATAACAAAGACAATTGTCCTCCCCACCGGGTCCACGTAATCCTCTCTCAGTTCCTTAATCTTCTTTACAGCATCCTGCTGCATCTGCTTTGCAGCTTCCTGAGGCGTAATCGCTCCGCCCAGTACTGCCTGGTATGCAGGGCGCATTGCATCCCATATAGCGCGCATTTCAGTAACAATCGGAAGTGCTATGCCGTGATCTATCTGGTTCTTTGAATTTATGAATATCTCATCGCTGGTTAATTTCGGGTTGGTGTAGAGTTCCTTCCTGCTGGGGAAAGTTTTTACTTCGAGCGCAGTTTCAAGCTGCTTTTCAGGACTCATAAAAAACTTCAGAAGATCTTTTATCTCACTTAATTTTTTCTCATCTGCATTTTTGTTGATCGAATAACCTTTGGGAGCAACCATTGGCGTGGCATATTTTCCGGTTTCTGTAATCAAAGGTAAAATTGAAATCCCGTAATTAATGCCTGCATTACCGTAACTCGACCATGACCAGTCGCCATTAATTATCATTCCTGCTTTGCCCTCTTTAAAAAGGACATCCGCAATATCATAATCGGCCTCACCGGGGATGATCTTGTATTTATCCCTCAGATCTGCTATAAAATTTAAGGCATTTACCATTGCAGGAGTATTCAGCGTAGGCGTATCGGCACTATCGAGCACCCATCCGCCAAACCCGGTAAGAAAAGGAATAAAGAAATATGGTTCAGTATAGTTCCAGACAAGTCCATACTGATCAATCCTGCCGTCCCCGTTCACATCTTTTGTAAGCTTCTTCCCTATCTCAATCAATTCTTTATCAGTTTTGGGAGGGACCGGAACAAGATCCTTATTATAGACAAGAGTAAGATGGTTGCCGAGTTTATCCGCCAGCTGCCAGAGATGACCCTTATAGGTTATCAGAGCTTTATCGTTAAAGTGAGAGAGATAGTCTTTTGAAAAAACATTTTCGAGAGGTTTAATAATTTCCATATCCGCAAAAGGTCCCACCTGGTCAGATGGACCGTATATAAGATCAGGACCCTGGCCCCCTATCGCTGCGACGATATAACCGGACCGCATTTCCTCGGTTTCTTTGTACAACTGAATTATCTTAATCCCGGGATGCAGCTTCATATACTCATCGATCTGTTTCTGGAGAACGTTCTTTTCCTCGGGACGCATATTATGCCAGATGACTATCTGGTTTTCCGGTTCCTTATGAGCACACCCTGAAAAAAGTAAACCAGCCAGGATGAGAAATAAGAATAGAAATTTTGATCTGATCATTAATTACCTGAAAATAGCTGCGTTAAAATAGGCAATGGGAAAGAATGTTGAAAGTGAATCATAGGAACGTATCACCTAGCTGCGGGCGGACGCCCAATCGCCAACTTTGGCTGCAAGTTCTCTCAGGATTTCATTATCAGTTCTACCTGAACTTTTAAGCATATGAAAGGAATGATCAGCGCCGTCAATCAAATGGAGAGAAGCCCTGGTTCCAAGTTTTTGAATAACAGGATTTAACAACTCAGGTTCGGCAAGTTTGTCCCTTGTTCCCTGCAGAAAAAGCATAGGTATATCTACACTGAATAAATGTTCCGATCTTTCCGTTGAAGGTTTGCCGGGAGGATGCAAAGGAAAGCCGATAAACACAATCCCTTTGACATTTCCAAGCGGCTCTTTGGATGCAGCCATTGAAGTCATCCTTCCGCCCATTGATTTACCTCCTGCGAAGACCGGGAGACTGCCGGAAAAATCGTGTACAGATTTAACTGCTGAACGAACAGTTTCCATCAAGACAGGAGCAAAATCGGGTCTCTTTTTATTATTTTCAGTATAAGGAAAATTATACCTCAAAGTACCTATTTGTTCATCAGCAAGATAATCTGCAAATGTTTCCATAAATGAATGATGCATATCCGCACCGGCACCATGGGCCAGCACCAGGAACAGCCTGGCTTTCTCAGGAATAATTGCTGTTCCGCTTACCTTGCCTGAGCTTTTTGAAGCGGTGAAAGTGATATTCTGTGTCGTTTTTTTCATAAAGCGGAATATACATGAAACAAGGAAAAAGAAAAAAGGAACAAGTAACAAGTTGGAAGTAGAAAGTAAGAAGGTAAGAAAATAAGAAGATGAGAAGATAAGAAGGTAAGAGGCTGGGAGGAGAGGAATAAGGCTTGGCCAAATTCAACCAGGATCTTCTTCTAATTCTATCACTATGGCTAAAGCCGGGATCTATTTTTTTTTTAGAAATCGCGGCAAGGAACAAGGAACAAGTATCAAGGAACAAGTGAGAAGTAAGAATTCTAACGGATCCTCCCCCTTTCTCTATAATTTTATGGTGAATAGTGTTACATTTGACATTCATTATTTGCATTTAATCCGGTATAAAAATAATTTTTATCCCTAATACTATGGAATTATGGCCAAAGAGACTGACGAAAAAAATATTACTGTAAACAGGAAAGCAAGGCACGAATACACTATTCTGCAGACCTATGAAGCAGGTCTTGTTCTCCAGGGCACCGAAGTTAAATCGCTGAGGCAGGGCAAAGCAAACCTGGTTGACAGTTATGCAAACCTGGTTAACGGTGAAGTTTTTCTTTTCGGAGCTCATATAAGTGCTTATGAACAGGGTAATATCAACAACCATGAGCCCACAAGAACCCGGAAACTGCTGCTTAATAAGAGCGAGATCAAAAAATTAATAGGGAAAGTTAAAGAGAAAGGCTTAACATTAATTCCATTAAGATTATATTTCAGGAATGGAAAAGCAAAAGTTGAGCTGGCGCTGGCAAAAGGAAAGAAGGTGTACGATAAGAGAGAGTCGATTGCAAAGAGAGACAGACAGAGAGATCAGGAAAGAAGTATCAAGTAGCGGAGGGTATGAGCTAATATATTAAGATAGAACATTACCGTTCGGCTTTTCCCGAAGGGATCCCTCTGGGAAGCCAACGGACCTGGAACATCGACAAAAATCCCGGCTTTAGCCGCATTGCTTGAGATAATTATCTTGACCAAATAATATGAATCTCACTGAAAAAGTGAGGAAATAGAGTATGATTGTATGGGTTGGGCTGAAAGGTTGGATGAACGTTGCATGGAAGTTGGGTAGATAGTTTTTTAGTTTTTTAATTATGCGGATGTTTGATGAAGGAAGAACTAATAAATAAACTCATCGAGAATAAGAATATAAATCGTGGTTGCAGAGACCTTTTTGTATGGAAGGAAGCCATCGACTTGTATATTATTCCCTTGAAAATAAGCTGATTAAATCAAAGAAGAAGTTGAGAGCTATGAAGTTGATTGAGCATACATCCATACAATCATACTTCCATACAATTATACAAGCTTATAATAAATTTTATATCATAAACTGAGAGAGAAATTATTGTTTCCAGCACTAAATGAACAAATGGACCTTATAAAAAGGGGTGCATTTGAAATAATTCCGGAAGATGAACTAGTCAAAAAATTAGAGAATTCGCTTAAGAAGAATATTCCTTTAAATATTAAATTAGGATGCGATCCGAGCAGACCCGATCTTCATATTGGTCATTCAGTCGTTCTGAGGAAACTGGCACAGTTCCAGGAATTGGGACACCAGGCAATCCTCATAATTGGTGATTTCACAGGAATGATAGGTGATCCGTCCGGCAGAAACGTGACGCGTCCTTCCCTTTCCCTCGGGGAAACCAGGCAGAACGGTTTAACATATTTCGAGCAGGCATCTAAAATACTGCATAAAGAACAGACAAAAATTGTTTATAATTCCGAATGGCTTGCTAAGATGAGTTTTGAAGATGTAATCCGACTTGCTTCCAAATATACAGTGGCAAGGATGCTTGAGAGGGATGATTTCACAAAAAGATATAAAGGAGGCGAGCCTATAAGTCTCCACGAACTCCTCTACCCTCTTGCCCAGGCTATGGATTCGGTTGCCATTAAAAGTGATGTTGAACTGGGCGGAACAGATCAGAAATTTAATCTCCTGGTAGGAAGAGACATCCAGCGTGAATTCGATGTAGAGCCGCAGGTGATTTTAACAATGCCGCTGCTTGTTGGCACCGATGGTGTTGAAAAAATGAGTAAATCATATAATAATTATATCGGAATTTCAGATACTCCCGGAGAGATGTTCGGTAAAACACTTTCGATTCCGGATGAATTAATATATACGTATTTTGAACTTGCAACGAATATTCCAAACAATGAACTTTCGGAGATAAAAGATCAGCTGGACGAACAAAGGGTAAACCCCCGTGATTTAAAGAGGCTGCTGGCAAAAGTTCTTATCAGGATGTATCACAGCATTGAAGCCTCAGAGGAAGCCGAGAAAGAATTCGATAAGATCTTTATTCAAAAGGAAGTCCCGGAGGATATCCCGGAAATAAAATTAGATGAAAACAGCGTAATCGGAATACTCGATCTTATAGTTAAAGTGAATTTTGCTTCTTCCAGAGGAGAGGCAAGAAGGCTCATCGCCCAGGGCGGCGTATCCATTGATGGTGAAAAGATCAGCGATATAAATGCAGAGATAACCCTGGAGAAGCCAAAAGTTCTTAAAGTAGGAAAAAGAAAGTTTATTAAAATCACATCATAGCTTAGAAAGGAGATGATATATTGTATGTTCCAACTAAAATTTTCTTTACCAAAGGGGTAGGCAGACATAAAGAGTATTTAACATCTTTCGAACTTGCCCTTAGAAGTGCCGGGGTGGAAATATGTAACTTAGTGACTGTAAGCAGCATCTATCCCGTTGGTTGTAAAAAAATAAGTAAAGAAGAAGGATTAAAGGAACTCTCACCCGGCCAGATTACTTTTGCAGTAATGGCCCGAAATTCCACAAATGAACCGAACAGACTGATAGCAGCATCCATTGGAGCTGCGCTGCCTGCTGACCCTTCTCAGTACGGTTATCTATCAGAGCATCACCCGTTTGGAGAAACAGAAAAAGTGGCAGGTGAATATGCAGAAGACCTGGCCGCGACAATGCTGGCAACCACCCTCGGAGTTGAATTCAATCCTGATATCGACTGGAGCGAAAGAGAGAATATTTATAAAATGTCAGGGAAGATTGTAAGATCTTTCAACATTACACAATCGGCCGAAGGTGATAAAAACGGTTTGTGGACCACCGTGCT
>DATFVA010000297.1:0-7505 GCA_035260565.1 Ignavibacteriaceae bacterium
AAACAAAGCGGCTCAAGCCTTGGTGATCCCATCTGCGTGAATAATTGGGATGATAACATCATTTACTATGGATCGGGCAACCGGATCTATAGAAGTACCGACCGCGGGGATACTTTCTCACCATTCGGGAATATAATTCCCGGTTCCTCTTCTATTAAATGCGTAATCCAGAGTTCCTACGATGAAAACACTTTCCTCGTGGCAATCGAAAATGCACAGCAAACCATGAAGACCACTGATGGTGGTTTAACCTGGATTTCGACTGGAACCTTTTCCTGGTATTACTTCGGAGTACCGGTTCAGAAAGACCCTGTTCATCCGGACACTCTGTATGCAATGAACAGCAACCAGTTCAAAGCGTCTTATGATTTCGGATCTACCTGGAATACAATATCAAGCTCACTTCCCTTCGGTTCACCCTGTGATATTGATGTATTCCCGGATCAGCCGAATATTATAATCGTCGGTGATAACGGATATGGTATTGCAAGAAGCACTGATTATGGCGTAACATGGACTCATCCATTTTCAACCGGTGGTGAAACACCCATCATCTCTATTGATAAGAACATCCCGGGTCTGGCATGGGCAACAAAATGGTCAGGCGGCGGCGGTTTTCTTAAATCGACGGACTATGGTGCCAGCTGGCAGCCTATCGCTTACTTCACCGGAAAAAATATGTGGGGATTATCTATTGCTCCCCAGCTTCCTGATTACCTGATCTGCGGAGAATATTCCGGCAGCAGTTATATTACGCATAATGGCGGCGCTTCATGGACGGTAGTCGGCAACCCATCAAGCAATTATGCTTATCATGTAGTTGATACTACAACTGTATTTGCGGCTTTCGGAAGCGGTTTGTATAAACTCTACTCACCCTGGTTTATTCCGGTTGAGCTGACATCCTTTACAGGCAAGGTTGTTAACGGTAAGATCATGCTGAACTGGCGTACAGCTACTGAGACAAATAACCAGGGATTTGATGTTGAGAGCAGTACAGATAATAAATCCTTCCAAAAAATCGGTTTTACACCGGGGTACGGTACCTCGACGCAAAGTCATAGCTATTCATACAGTTTGGATATGACTAATTCCGATAAACAGTATTTTAGATTAAAACAAGTTGATTTCAGCGGAGAGTATGAATATTCTAATGTAGTAGAAGTTTCTTCTCCCCTTCCTTCCTCATATAGTATTTCACAGAACTATCCGAACCCGTTTAACCCGGCAACGAGGATAGACTTTGAAGTTCCGGCTGATGCGAAAGTTAAAATCACAGTTTATAATGCTTTGGGACAAAAGATAACGGATTTAGTAAACCGTCAGTATGCAGCAGGAAGATATGATGTCAACTTCCTTGCAGGCAATCTATCCAGCGGCTTATACTTTTATGTTATAGAAGCCCGGGGAAATGATGGTTCTTCCTTTGTCACTACTCGTAAAATGATGTTAATGAAATAATTCCTTCTTGATGTACCGCTCTTTAATAGAGCGGTACTTTTTAAGTACGCTCATACCTTAATATTCAATAAACAGGATCTCATATGAAAATAAATTACTTATTAGTCCTGGTTTTTATTTCTGTAATTATATACGCGGGAGTTGACTTTCAGACGGGTATCGTCGGAACTACTCACCTTAACGGACAGGGTTGCGTCTGTCATAACGTAACTCCTGATGCATCAGTGCAGGTGTGGATTGAAGGACCTGATTCTCTGATGAAAGGTGAAACTGCTGAATATCACATTTTTCTTACCGGCGGCCCAATGGTAAAAGGCGGGTTTAATGTCGCTTCAAGATTCAGCACTTTAACAGCAACCGATCCCGGAACTCAGATACTTGCGGACGAACTTACTCATAACCAGCCGAGAGTTTTTGCAGGAGATACAGTATCCTGGTACTTTAATTATACAGCTGCCGATTCAGTTGAATGGGATACGCTGTACTCAACAGCAAACAGTGTAAACGGCGATGGAATTCCGTCAACCTTAGATCACTGGAATTTCGGAAGTAATTTTCCCGTACGACTCCTTGATATTGTTCCTGTTGAATTTATTTCTTTCAATGCAATGCCTTCAGATGGTATCGTCAATTTGAACTGGCTGACTGCAACAGAAACAAATAATAAAGGATTTCAGATCGAGAGGAGAGAAAATCTTACCGGTGAATGGAACCAGATCGGGTTTGTAGAGGGGAAAGGCACATCCTCAAAAAAATCTTTTTATGCATTTTCTGATAATCAACCCGTTTCCGGAACTGCTTACTACAGGCTGAAACAGATCGATCTTAACGGCAGCTATACATACTCAAATACCGTAGAGGTTAATATGGCTGTACTAAGCTATTTACTTGAACAGAACTATCCGAACCCTTTTAATCCAACTACCACGATTAAATATTATACTGCCAGTCCGGGAAAAGTTATTTTGAAAGTCTATGATTTAACGGGAAAAGAAGCTGCCGTTCTTGTGAATGAGAATCAGAACGCCGGCAGCCATTCGATAAATTTTAATGCATCCTTGCTTTCAAGCGGAATGTACATATACAGACTTACCACAGGGAATTTTTCGGCTTCAAAGAAGCTGCTGCTGCTAAAGTAAATCCTCTTTTCTGCAGTCCGGAATTTCCGGACTGCTCTTTATTTTCTTTCACTTCTCACTTTTTTATATTAGCAGTTGTGTTATCCAATTCACCAGGGAGAGTATATGCGGCATAGAATTTTTTTATTAATAATCTGCACAATAATTGCAATGACTACAAACTTCGCACAGCAAAAGAAAGCATTCATAAACGGCAGCATTTATACTGTTAATGAAAAACAGCCTGAGGCAGAGGCTGTCCTTGTTGAAGGAGACCGTATAGTATTTGTTGGAACCAATGACGAAGTTAAAAGCAGGATAGATAATTCGACAGAGGTGATTGATCTTGGCGGAAAGTTTATGATGCCGGGTTTCAATGACGCTCACCTTCATTTTTTAAGCGGAGGTTTTTACCTGATGGGAATTGATCTTCGCCCCGCAAAATCAATCAAAGAGTTTAGAAAAATACTTGGAGATTACATTAAGAACTATCCCGGCAAATGGGTTACCGGCGGAAGATGGGACCACGAGAACTGGGACGTGCAGAATCTCCCCTCAAAAGAAGATATAGACGATATTACATCGTCAACGCCTGTTTTTGTCAGCAGGATGGATGGTCATTTAGGTCTGGCGAATTCAAGAGCTCTTGAGCTTGCAGGAATTACAAAAGATACCCCGAGTCCTGAAGGCGGTTTAATTATTAAGGATCGGGAAACCGGCGAACCGACTGGAATATTAAAAGATAATGCAATGAACCTTGTGTTTGATGTTATACCCGATCATAAAGCCGACGATTTTTATGCCGCAGCACAAACTGCATTGAACGAAGCAAGAAGGTTTGGAATAACCAGTGTACAGGATATTTATTCGATGGAGGAAAGACCGGCTCTGGAAACATATAAGAAGCTTGAATCAGAGAATAAATTAACCTGCAGGATTTCATTAAGATGGCCTATCGATGACTATAAATTCCTGGTGGAAAATAATCTGACCGCAGGTGCCGGAGATGACTTTCTGAAGACAGATGCTGTAAAAGCATTTGCTGACGGCTCTCTCGGATCAAGCTCTGCCTGGTTCTGGGAGCCTTATGAAGGTGACACATCAAACACCGGACTGCCGAACGATATCATCATTGACGGTAAAATAAAGAAATGGGTCTCCGACGCAGATCTTAATCATATCCAGGTCTCTACACATGCTATCGGTGACAGGGCCAATTCATATATGCTTGATCTTTATGAAGAGATAAAGAATGAGAATCCTGCATGGGACAGAAGATTCAGGATAGAGCATGCTCAGCATGTACGTCCATCTGATATTCCCCGATTCTCCGAGATCGGCGTCATTGCCAGCGTTCAGCCCACACACGCAATTGAAGACGGTGTATGGGCAGTTAAAAGGATCGGAAAGGATAGAATAAAATATACACACCCGTACAGATCATACCTGGATAATAATGCGATAGTCTGTTTTGGTACCGATTGGCCTGTGGTCACAGTTGACCCTTTTTTAACTTTGTACGCTGCAGTTACTCGCAGAACTGTAGACGGTAAAAATCCCGGCGGCTGGATACCTGAACAAAAAATATCGATCCGCGAGGCGATAAAGTGTTATACTTTGAACAGCGCAATTGCAGAGTTTACAGAAAAGGATAAAGGAAGTATAGAACAGGGCAAGTTTGCAGATTTCGTCGTGCTTAGCGATAACCTGATTAGTGTAGATCCCATTAAAATTAAAGATGTTAAGGCTGATATGACGATTATCGGCGGGGAAATAGTATATCAGAGGTAAGTCAAGTATTTTTTGTTAAACTTAAAGCTATCCATTCATCCATTTGAATAGTTTCAAGATGAGTGAATCCTTCTGATGTGTACTTTTCCAGGATATCCTTTTCATCTTCCTCAAGCAAACCTGACAATAGGATAATCCCCTTATTTTTTAACCTCTTTGAAAATTCAGCCGTTAGTTCCATCAAAATATTTTTCTGAATATTTGCCAGGATAAAATCATATTCTTCACGGGGCACTATTTTAATATCACCGGTCTTAATTTCAATTTGATCCGAAACATTATTCAGCATACAATTTTCCAGTGCATTTTCATAACACCATTCATCGGTATCGAATCCCAGGGCTTTCGCAGCCCCAAGTTTTACGGCTGCAATAGACAGTATACCGGAGCCTGTCCCTGCATCGAGAACACTCATCCCCTGTCTGATGTATTTTTCAAGCAGCCGGAGTATAAGTTTTGTTGTCTGATGCTCACCCGTTCCGAAAGACATTTTGGGATCAATCGTTATTACAATTTCATCTGCTTTTATATCGTAGTCTTTAAATGATGGTTTTATAACTATTCTATCGCTTACCTTTATTACATTCAGAGATTTTTCCCACTCTTCATTCCAATTCTTTTCTTCAAGAACTGATTCCTCAACATTAAAATTCCTGAGCAGACCTTCCTGCTTTAGTTTTTGAAGCTGTTCACTTATCTTCTCCTGGTTCAGATTGCTTTCCATATCGGCAAAAACCCGAAGACAGTTCACATCTTCATTAGTCCCTGTTATCTCGAGCTCCCATAAAATACTATTTAGTATTTCAGGGTTAAAAGGATCTGCTGTGATTATATATTCTTTATACTTTTTCATTATGAATTGAAATGAATTGAGTAAAGGATATAAGTTAATACCGTACCCACCTGCTGCAGGGTATTCTTCCCTATGTTTTCCATAGTATCTTTATCTGAATGCCAGTAATTCCTTCTTTCTACAGGAGTATCAGCTCCTACCAGATCAGCGTCGATAATATCAATAGTTTTAATACCTGCCTGGTTTAGCGGGATGTGATCATCATAGATTGCTCCCCCCGTCCTGGGGATGAATGCAGACGCATTCAACTGCACTGCGGTACTCCATATTAAATTCACAATATCAGGAGCATACTCTACTGAGTTGGCTTCTTTCATAAAAACTGCCTCTTTGTCACCAACCATATCCAGAAGAATAGCAAACCCGGGATATAATCCATCCGGAATATGAACTGAAAAATATTTTGATCCGAGACAGTAATTGTCCAGGTCGCTTTCTTTCCCGTAGTCTTCCCCGTCGAGTAAAACAAGATCAACCCCGATACCCGGTTTTTCCTTATGCAGAATATTGGCAAGCTCCAAAATAACACCGCATCCGCTGGCACCGTCATTTGCTCCCGGTATAGGAAGATCCCGTTTGGTGCTGTCGCTGGAATGTTCTGAGCGGGGACGTGTATCCCAGTGAGCACAAATTAAAATCCTGTTTTTATTACCTGGATTAAACCTGGCAACAATATTTGTAAGATTTAAGTCTTCATTATAACCGGGATAAGTAAATGACTGCAATATCATCTCGTCAGCATACTTATTAAGTTCATTCTGAAGATATGTCAAAGCAAGAGTATGACCGTTTGAACCCGGGTTTCTAGGTCCAAAATCTACCTGCGCTTTTGTAAATGCATATGCATCTTCCCCGTTAAAGACAGGAATGCTGTCATTCTGCTGAATATCGAATGCTGGTTTAGATATTTCATATTCCTCTTTTTTTTCACATCCGGCAATCATGATAAGAACAATAAGAAGAAGAAATAAATTTTTAAATTTCATAATATTAAGAATAGTTTAATTGAATTCAGGAAATAATTTACGTCTCTTATTCATATTCGCAAAGCAGTTCACAAATTCTGTTCTGAATAGCCCTTGCATAATCTGTCTGGTCTATAAAATTCTGTTCCAGAATTGTAAATGCAATCATATGATTATTTTTTCCGGATGCATAACCTGAGAGACAACTGATACCGCGAAGAGTTCCTGTCTTAGCGTGAACCTTTCCCTGGGCCGCTGTCCCGATCATTCTTTTTCCCAGGGTGCCGTCAATACCTGCAACAGGCAGTGATCTGTAGTAAATCTGGAATAAATCGGGCACATTTACATACATATATTTCAATACACTCAATATCTGTTCAGCACTTAAGAGATTATACCTGGAAACACCTGAACCATCTGCTAGAACATCGTTCTGCTCATTTATTCCGCAGAGCGACAGGAGTGAATCGATTACTGTAAGTCCCTCTGCTGCTGAGACAGGATAAGTGTTGAACGATGCCGCGAGAGAATACAGCGTCATTTCAGCACTCAGATTGTCACTATGTTTATTCATATATACCATTACTGAATCATATTGCCGGCTGAATACAGAGACCCATTTTGCCGATGAGGGTTTTCTGAGCAGGCTGATATTACCGCCTATTTTGATTCCGCTCTTCTCAAGTTTCTCCTTAAACAAAGTAAGAAAATATAAATCAGGCCGGAAAATATTAAGACTGTTCTTAATGGTATCAGCCGCAAATTCAGGAGGCAATATATATCCTGAAACATGAATATCATTTTTCCTGCTGCGCCAGTCTCTTGTTATCCGGATTCTCTGCTGCTCAACGGACGAAGTTATAGCGTTATTAATAATTCTGATATACCCGGTTTCTGGATCGGTTGTTACAGTTGGTTTTTCTCCCTGCCCGGAACCTGTAACATAGACATCGATCGAATTACTATTAATATTTAAAGCAGATAGATATGGTGCATCAGTGGAAGGATCATCATCCCACATCCAGCCCCATCCCCAGAATACTGAGTCCTTTTTAGAGACATCCCCGTATATATTGCCTGATACTTCCTTTATTCCGGCTTTCTTAATATCACTGATGAATTTGTTCAGATCCGACGTTCTGAAGTCAGGATCGAATCCGCCTACAACATATAAATCACCCAGAAGAGTATTATTAACAATCTCACCGGTATACTGAACCGAAGTAATAAAATTATACCTGGGACCAAGAAATACAAGTCCTGCAGCTGATGTCAGCAATTTCATATTTGAGGCAGGGTTAAGAAGCTTGTTCTCAT
>DATFVA010000298.1:0-10646 GCA_035260565.1 Ignavibacteriaceae bacterium
ATAAGATAGAAGCTAATGGAGTAGACGGAAGCAGCTTTACTTCAGTTAAGAAAATGATCTTAACCAAGTAAAAGTTCCTTTACTTACTAAAAGCCGACCTTCACCGGTCGGCTTTTTTTATATTCAATCACCTAACCATTCATTCATGCATCCATGCATCCATGCAATCCTCCAATCCTCCAATCCTCCTTATTAAAGTTCCTCGATACTTATTTCCTTTTTTTTCTTCCTTGAACTTTTTTCTTGCTAAATTGAATTAATTTAACTATGATTACTGGTAGTAGCGGGAATATTTCTATTACTCTCCTATAAGTATTTCCGGTAAAGGAGTAAGGATTATTTTATAACACAGTTTATTCTTCCTGAATAAATAAATCCTTCATTGAATTAATTAATGGAGGTCGGCAGGTGTTTACTTTTCCTTTTTATATAATTTCAAATCTGACTCATTATTAATTTTTCCTTTATTGTTCTTTTTGAAGAATTTGGAAGAATCTCTCAAACTATAATTAAATAATTCCAAAAAACTATTTTATAAAATAATAGAGGAGGTGGTAATTCTTAATCTGTATTGATTCCTTTTCTTCAGTATTGGTTTTTAATTAAAGGTAATTATTCAACCATTCGAGGAGACTAAAATGAAAAAATCTTTTCTATTGCTCTTCTGTCTTTCCCTTCTTCTCTGGAGTTTCTCAACAACAATTGCTCAGCAAACTTCAGCAGGCAGCCATTCCAGAACTTATTTTCTGAATCCTGAACAGGAATGTACCGGTACAGGCGAATTAATTTATGATGACGGTTCATTTGAGAATGGATACGGGTGGAATGCATCTCTTGTTAACAATGGTATAATATGTATGCTGTTCACTCCCGATGAATATCCATGGCAATTCAATACCGCTTGTATTGCATTTACTCAGAACGTGTCCAGTACATTAGATTTTGATATCGTTGCTTACGCTAATGATGGGCCAAGCGGGGCACCAGGTACCTTAGTCGGCGAAGTTACCGGTTTAAATGCTTCAGGAATTCCTGCCTGGCCTGCTTTAGCCTGGTATGAATTCGATCTCTCATCTCTGCCCGCTCTTGAAGATGGATCCTGGTACATAGGAGTCAGGTGGAATAACGTCCCCGCTTATCCCGGAACCTTCATCGGTGCTGATGAATCTGCAACTACACCACTGCAGCCTGGTTATTGCTGGGATGATTACGATGGCGTCTGGAATACGAACCAAACCCTGTGGCCGGGATATCACGCTCAGGGTATAAGAACACTTGGAGCTCCGGCTGGTCCTCCTTGTCCGGTAACCGCACCAACAGATCCCAACCCGGCTGATGATGCGACTAATGTAAGTATCAACATTGGAGATATTTCATGGACTAATACTGCAGGTACGACACATAATATAGTATGGTTCGGACCGCAGGGTAATATGGTTCAGGTGTACGATGGTGCACCGATTTCCTCATATTCTGTTGGTGCCCTTGACTATTTCACAAATTATCAGTGGAAAGTTAGATGTGAAAATGATACTTGCGGCAGCAGTAGTCCTGTGTGGAGTTTCAAGACTGAACAAAATCCCAATCTTCTTATGTTCGAGGAATTTAATGATATGAGCTGCTGGACTTCAATTGGACCATTAGGAACTTCAAATTGGAGTATCAGTAGTACAGGTAACGCAGGCGGAACTGCACCTGAACTGATGCTGAGCTGGACTCCGTCATTTGATGGACTATCTCAGTTGCTATCCTGTCAGCTTACCACAGCTTATCCTAATGTACTGCATTCTCTTCAACTGAATCATATGTGCGACTGGTTCGCTGACCCTGCACCTTTTATGGGACTTGCAATAACATATGATGGAGGAGCAACAAGTACAACTTTGTGGGAATTCCAGCCTGTCGGTGGTCCCGTTGGTCCTGAAGTTATAGATGTTGATTACACTCCTACTTCAGCCAATTTCCAGTTTATTCTGTATTTGAACGGGAACTCATTTAATATAAATTTCTGGTATGTTGATAATCTGATTGCCGGTGAAGTTATACCTGTTGAATTTACCTCATTCAATGCTAACGTGAATAGAACTTCGGTTGCATTGAACTGGTCAACTGCAACCGAAACAAATAATAAAGGTTTCGAAGTTCAGAGAAAATCACAGGGCGACTATCAATCTATAGGATTTGTTCAGGGTAACGGAACTTCAACCCAGGTTCATACCTATGCTTTCCTTGATAAAAACGTTACTGCAGGTGAATATACGTATAGATTGAAACAGGTTGATTTCGCTGGAACTGCAAGCTTTTCCTCAGAGGTTAATGCAACGGTTGACATACCGGCAGAATTCAGCCTCGCTCAGAATTATCCGAATCCTTTCAACCCGGCGACGAAAATCAATTACGGTTTGAAGGTTGATTCAAAAGTAACGTTGAAGGTGTTCGATATACTCGGACAGGAAGTAGCAACACTTCTGAATGAGAATATAGCAGCAGGAGCTCACAATGTTACATTTGATGCTTCCAAACTTAACAGCGGCGTATATCTGTATAAGATAGAAGCTCATGGAGTAGACGGAAGCAGCTTTACTTCGGTCAAGAAAATGATCTTAACCAAGTAAAAGTCTTTTACTTTAATTTAAGCCGGCCCGGAAACAGGCCGGCTTTTTTATTTACCTGCCGAACTAAACCGTGAAGTCCGAATTTTTGAGCAAAGTCCATGATTCTCTTCTGGTTAGATCGTAATCCACTCCTTACTTTAGTTGGTGTCCTTCCTTTAAAGTTGTCGGAGCCGTCCTTTTAATTCGAAATTATAAACTCTTTTATCCCTGTCGGGACCGGCATACATCTATACAAAATTATTCTGACATTATCCGATTCCACAACTACAACCCATCAATGCTCTTACTCTACTGTCCCGCCTCAATTTCGTTTTAAGGCGAAGAGAATCATTGCGTCTGTCAAGAAGATTTTGTACTTTACTCGGGTTTGAAAGTTCACTATTGTAAAAGAGGTAAGTGAAAAAATAATGGGAAAATTAACAACTACTTGAAAAAGTAATAATTATTTTTCATTTAAGAGCAATCATTCTTGTTATTAAAAATTTTAATCTTAAAGTTAGAGATTCGATAAATAGACCGTTCATCATTAAATTAGAAAAAGTTAGTTGACATTTTATTCTTTATTTAATTAAAACAAACTCAAAGGAGGTTCAGTTCTTCTACCGCTCTTTCTTTTTAAGTAGGTTCCATTAGTTCTAATAATCATTAACTCTAATATTAATTCAGGAGGTCGTATTATGACGAGAAACTTTTTACTTGCTTTATTTGCTGTCATCATCAGCGCAGTTCTTATCTTCCCACAGGGCAGTGCACCCGGATCTTTTGATAAATCTCCCAACCTTTCCCCTAAATATCAGAAGAATTTTGATATAAGAGCACAGTGGGATCTCGAATTGACGTTCAATATAAATACTGCAACTGGTGCCGCAGGCAATGCAGGAGCTGAATTTGATGGCACATATTTGTATACCACTCGTTGGGCATCAAATCTTATTCATAAGTACGATATGGCTGGCAATCTCGTGGAAGAATTTTCAATTCCCGGAGTTACCGGGTTGAGAGATCTTGCATTTGATGGGACGTATTTCTATGGCGGAGCAGCTGCGAATACTATTTATCAGATGGATTTCGTAACCAAGACCCTTGTAGGAACAATCCCGAGCCCGGTTGCCGTCAGATTCATCGCTTATGATGAAGATAATGATGCATTCTGGTGCGGTACATGGTCAGACACCCCGACATTAGTCAGCAGGACAGGTACAAACCTCGGCTCTTTTGTAACAGGGCTTACCGGACAATATGGTGCTGCATATGATAACGTTACTCCCGGCGGTCCTTTTCTCTGGATATTTGATCAGGGTACTACCGGTGCTTGCCCCGGAAGTTTAATGATCATACAGTATGAGATTTCCACCGGATCAGCTACAGGGTTGGCGCACGATGGATGTGCTGATCTTACAGATGGTATTGCAGGCGGATTATTCTCAACCGTAGATTATGTTGCTGGTAAGTTTTCAATCGGCGGTGTAGAACAAAGTAATTCCGGTCTTGACGATACATTCTTTATATATGAAGTCGGTGATGCCGGTCCGCCTGTTGGTCCGGGTCCTGCTACAGATCCTGTTCCCGCTAATGGAACTAATGATGTTGATATAAACCAGGATATTTCATGGTCAAATCCGGCTGGTGCTACGTCAATTGAAGTTTTATTTGGACCCGCAGGAAACCTGACTTCAGTGTACTCAGGTGCTCCGATAACCACTTTTGATCCGGGCGAATTGGGTTACAACACTACTTATGGCTGGAAGGTAAATGAAACTGACGGTACAGGTACAACTAATGGTCCTACCTGGGCTTTCACGACAATGCAGGATCCATTATTAATAACTCTCTTTATGGATGATTTCGAAGCTGGAACGGGCAATTATACTATCACAACAGCTAACGGCTGTCCCTGGGCTGTAATCCCGATTTCCTCACGCTCATATACTCTTCCTCCTACCGCACAGGGTAATGCATTCGCTTCGGATGCTGACCTTTGCGGAAGCAGCGGCGGCGGATCATCAAGTACCGCAGTTCTAAATACCCCGATCGATGCAACAAACTATCAATCAGTTGCAGTTGAATGGGATAATGACTGGCAGGCAATAAATTCTGCCGACTTTGCATACCTTGATGTCAGCGTGGATGGCGGAACAACCTGGACGAACGTTGTAACATTCGATGTAAATGATGTAAGAAATACACACGAATATTATAATATTTCATCAATGGTTGGAACTCAGTCATTCATATTGCGTCTTGTGACAATACAGCCCGCTTGGGACTGGTGGTGGGCAATTGATAACCTCCAGGTAACAGGCTGGGACTTTGTACCGGTTGAACTTTCATCATTTGCTGCTAATACTTCAAACGGAAATGTTGCTCTTAACTGGACAACAGCTTCAGAAACCAATAATAAAGGTTTTGAAGTTCAGAGAAGCAACGGCGGTGAATACCAGACATTAGGATTCGTACAGGGCAACGGAACTTCAACACAGCAGCATTCATATGCCTACTTAGATCAGAACGTTGTAAACGGAAATTACAGCTACAGACTGAGACAGGTGGACTTTGACGGCAGCAGTGAATATTCACAGGTAGTTGAAGTAAGCGTAAACAACCCGGTTGAATTCAGTCTGGCTCAGAATTATCCTAACCCATTCAACCCGAGCACAAAAATCAATTATGCGTTGAAGGTTGATTCAAAAGTATCATTGAAGGTATTCGATATACTCGGACAGGAAGTAGCAGCACTTCTGAATGAGAATATCGCAGCAGGAGCTCACAATGTTACATTTGATGCTTCCAAACTAAACAGCGGCGTATATCTATATAAGATAGAAGCTAATGGAGTAGACGGAAGCAGCTTTACTTCAGTTAAGAAAATGATCTTAACCAAGTAAAAGTCTTTTACTTTAATCTAAGCCGGCCCGGAAACAGGCCGGCTTTTATTTTACCTAACAGCCTGCCGGCTTGTCTGCCCTCAGGCAGGTTTATGAACCGAAGATTGGCAAGACAGTCCATTCATCCATTCAATCAATCATGCATCCATGCATCCATGCATCCATGCATCCCATGCATCCCATGCATCCATGCAACCATCCATCCATGCCCCATCTATCCTCGCAACCCTCTCCCAGTTACTCACTCGCTCTCATTCAATCCTGCAATATTGAATCAGGTAATCGGTCATCCATGCAACCATTCTGCCATGCACGCATACTCTTTTTCTTTTTCCTTGTTTCTTGCGTCTAACATGAAGATTTTGTACTTTACTTTCGGTTAAAATATGGGCATTTCATCATGCTAACTAGACGATGACGGGAGATTTAATTTTTAATTAAATGAATCAGTTAGTTCTATAAAAATATTTCAGTTCCATTTAGAGAGCGTCGGTTGCGGCAATATTGGATCGTTAAATAATTTAGATTCAGTGTAGTTAAATAAACTCGTTCCTTTTCTTTTATCAGTATTAAATATTTAAATAATTTCTTTTAAATAAATTTATAAGGAGGTCTAATTACGCTTTAAACTTTGTATTATAAGTTCTGCTAATTGTATAATTAAATAAATTTATACTAATCTAATCGGAGGTTCTTCTATGAGTAAATTTTTTCATTCTATTCTTTGGTGTCTGATAGCTGGAATGACATTTGTTAATGTTTACGCTCAGCAGACATCTGTACCAAAACCGGAAAAACAATACGAACCGTATGTCATGAATCCTGAAGCCGAATGTACAGGAACAGGTGAATTGATTTATGATGATGGTGTATTTGAAAACGGTTACGGGTGGAATCCGGTAATATCTGACGGAAGATTTGTTTCGTTATTTACACCGCTGGATTACCCCTGGCAGTTTAATACATTCTGTTTATCCTTAACAAGAGTATCTGCATCTCCGGCAGATTTCACTTTTGATATCGTAGTCTATGACGGCAACGGAGGCGGAACACCTGGAGCAGAAATTGCAACAATCCCGGGAGTTACTGCTACTGCTATTCCTATTTATCCTACATTTGCTTTCTATGATTTTGATATCTCCACTGTACCTGAACTGGCAAGCGGTTCCTATTATATAGGAATTAAATATAATCCGTCTCTAGTAACATCTCCTCATTATAGTGCTGCAGATGAATCAGCTACTACAGCATTACATCCGGGATATGCATATGACGGTACTTCATGGTCAACAATTCAAACAGTATTCCCGTTATACCGTGCTTTGGGGTATAGAACCCTTGGCAGCGGCGGTGTAGGTCCTGGTCCTGCTACAGATCCGGTACCTGCAGATGACGCAACAGATGTCGATATTGATCAGGATATAAGCTGGACAAACCCCGGCGGAGTTACAAGTGTTGAAGTATTCTGGGGAACAGATCCCGGATCATTGACTTCAGTTTACTCAGGAGCTCCGGTTTCTACATTCGATCCCGGAACTTTAAATTATCTTACTGACTATTACTGGAAAATAACTGAGACAGATGGAGCAGGGACATCTAATGGCCCAACCTGGCATTTTACTACAATGCAGGATCCAAGTATAGTTACCCTGTTTATGGATGATTTCGAAGCCGGAACAGGCAATTATACAATTACAACAGCTAATGGCTGCCCCTGGGCTGTAATCCCGATTTCCTCTCGCTCATATACTCTTCCTCCTACTGCACAGGGTAATGCATTTGCTTCAGATGCTGACCTTTGCGGAAGCAGCGGCGGCGGATCATCAAGTACTGCAGTACTCAATACTCCTATAGATGCAACAGGTTATACAGGTGTTGCAGTTGAATGGGATAATGACTGGCAGGCAATAAATTCTGCTGACTTTGCATATCTTGATGTCAGCGTAGATGGCGGAACGACCTGGACGAACGTTGTAACATTCGATGTAAATGACGTAAGAAATACACACGAATTTTATAATATTTCGTCGATGGTTGCAAACCAGCCATTCATTCTGCGCCTTGTAACAGTACAACCCGCATGGGACTGGTGGTGGGCAATTGATAACCTCCAGGTAACAGGTTGGGGTGCTGGCGGCGCTTATACCTTCTCTGATAACTTTGATACTTATACTGCCGGAGAACAACTGGCATGCCAGAATCCGGCTGAATGGACAACCTGGAATCTGACCCCGTGTGATCCTGTGACAGATGCCTATGTTTCAAGCAATTTTGCACACAGTGCTCCGAATTCATTTGTGGTTGTTTCTGCTAATGATGAAGTACATTACTGGGGACCTGAAACGGCAGGAGTATGGGATATTGGTTTCTACAATTATATTCCTTCCGGTAAGACAGGTTACTTCAATACTTTGAGCCAGTTTATTGCTACCCAGGAGTGGGGACTCGAAGTATATTTCAATCCGTCCGGTGCAGCTGCTATAAATGCAGGTGGAAATAATGCAGCTACCTTTACCTATAGTTACGATACATGGGTATTTAACCAGATTATCGTAGACCTTGACAATGATATTGCTCAATACTGGTATAATGGTGTAATGATATATCAGTGGCAATGGACACTCGGTGCCAGCGGAACACCAATTGCATTATCAGTTGCTGCCAATGATTTCTATGGGAACGCAACTACTGACGAAATGTATGTTGATGATTATTATGTAACTCCGTTTGTCCCTGTTGAATTTTCAACATTCAATGCTGATGTAAATGATGGAACAGTTGTTCTTAACTGGTCAACTGCTACTGAAACCAACAACCAGGGATTCGAAGTTCAGAGAAATTCAGGTAATGGATTTGAAGCATTGGCTTTCATCCAGGGTAACGGAACTTCAACCCAATCCCATAGCTATTCATATACAGATAATACTGTTCGTGATGGCAAATATAGCTACAGGTTGAAACAAGTTGACTTTGATGGTACCGCATCATATTCTAATACCGTTGAAGTAGACATTTCAATGCCGAAAGTTTATTCGCTTTCACAGAATTATCCTAACCCGTTTAACCCGGCAACCCAGATTAATTTCAGCCTTGCAGCAGATTCAAAAGTAACGCTGAAAGTATTTGATATTCTCGGACAGGAAGTTGCAACTCTCCTGAACGGAAGCCTTATGGCCGGTGCGCATAATGTTAACTTTGATGCCTCCAGATTAACCAGCGGTGTATACCTTTACAGGATTGACGCCTCCGGTGCAGATGGAAGTAAATTTACTTCAGTAAAGAAAATGATCTTAACTAAGTAAAATTTCCTTTAGTTAAAAAAAGCCGACCTTCATTGGTCGGCTTTTTTTTTACCTGGTCAGTCAATTAACCTGCTGAAGCGAAGCGCAGGCAGGTCACCCATGCTATTTTGATGCGCGGCTCGTCCATACAAGCATACTCACACTCAACCATACAAAATATTATTTCCTCCATCATTCCAAATATTTTGTACTGCTGCGAATAATTGATTATGTTTATACACAACTTCCGGAGGGTTCTTCTATGATTAATATTTTTCATTCTATCCTTTGGTGCCTTTTAGCTGGAATGACATTTGTCAATGTCTACGCTCAACAGGCATCTCAGGTACCGAAACCGGAAAAACAATATGAGCCGTATATCATTAATCCTGAATCTGAATGCACAGGAACAGGCGAATTGATTTATGATGATGGCGTATTTGAAAACGGTTACGGTTGGAATCCAACAGTATCTGACGGAAGATTTGTTTCGTTATTTACACCGTTGAATTACCCCTGGCAGTTCAATACATTTTGTTTGTCTCTGACAAGGGTTGCCGCATCGCCGGCAGATTTCACCTTTGATATCGTAGTCTATGACGGCAACGGGGGCGGAACACCCGGAACATTAATTGCAACAATTGCCGGAGTTACTGCTACGGCTATTCCAATATACCCGTCATTTGCTTTCTATGATTATGATGTATCATCAATACCTCAGTTGGCAAGCGGTTCCTATTACATAGGAATTAAATATAATCCGTCTACAGTAGCAGCTCCGCACTATAGCGCTGCAGATGAATCGGCAACTACAGCATTGCATCCCGGATATGCATATGACGGTACTGCCTGGTCAACAATTCAAACCTTTTTCACTACCTACCGTGCTTTAGGCTATAGAACAGCCGACATCGGTTCTCCTGTTCCTACAGTTCCGATTCCTGCTGATGACGCAACAGATGTTGATGTAGATCAGGATATTAGCTGGACAAACCCAGGCGGAGTTACAAGCGTTGAAGTATTCTGGGGAACAGATCCCGGATCATTAACTTCAGTATACTCAGGAGCTCCGATCTCTACATTCGATCCCGGAACGTTAAATTATCTGACTGACTACTACTGGAAAATAGCTGAGACAGATGGAGCAGGTACAACTAATGGACCAACCTGGCACTTTACAACAATGCAGGATCCAAGTATAGTTACCCTGTTTATGGATGATTTCGAAGCCGGAACAGGCAATTATACCATTACAACAGCTAACGGCTGCCCGTGGGATGTAATCCCGATTTCATCACGCGGATATACACTACCGGCAACTGCACAGGGTAATGCATTCGCTTCGGATGCTGACCTTTGCGGAAGCGGCGGCGGCGGTTCATCAAGTACCGCAGTTCTAAATACTCCTATTGATGCAACAATTTATTCAGGTGTTGCAGTTGAATGGGATAATGACTGGCAGGCGATAAATTCTGCCGACTTTGCATATCTTGATGTCAGTGTAGACGGCGGAACAACCTGGACGAATGTTGTAACTTTCGATGTAAATGACGTAAGAAATACACACGAATTTTATAATATTTCATCTATGGTAGCAAACCAGACCTTTATACTCCGTCTGGTAACAGTACAGCCCGCATGGGACTGGTGGTGGGCAATTGACAACCTCCAGGTAACCGGATGGGGTGCCAACGTTAATTATTTATTCTCGGATAACTTTGATTCATATACTGCTGGACAGCAGCTTGCATGCCAGAATCCGGTTGATTGGACAACCTGGAATCTGAATCCGTGCGATGCCACTACCGATGCATATATATCAAGCAACTTTGCACATAGTGCTCCTAATTCATTTGTAGTTGTTT
>DATFVA010000299.1:0-2192 GCA_035260565.1 Ignavibacteriaceae bacterium
ACTCCTTCATTCAATAACCGATGCCTTGCTCGGAGCCCTGGCACTGGGAGATATAGGACAGCATTTTCCGGATACAAAACCTGAATATAAAGATGCAGATAGTTCCGCGTTTCTTCGAATGACTTATAAACTGGTCAGGCAGAAGGGTTATTCACTCGGGAATATTGATGCGATGATTTCCCTGCAGCAGCCGAAAATTGCACCGTATATTATTAAGATGCGTGAAAATATTTCGTCAATCCTTGGAGTCGCACTGGACCAGGTTTCGGTAAAAGCAGGAACAAATGAAAAATTAGGATTTATTGGAAGAGAAGAAGGAGCTGCAGTTTTTTCGACCGTACTTTTAATTAAAGACGCTTAAGTATGATTGAACATATCCTCGATTTCATCTCACAACTTACTCCTTTCTGGATTTATATTGCGCTGTTCTTTTTTTCATTTATTGAGAATGTATTCCCTCCGTCTCCCAGTGATCTTGTTATAATTGTCGGCGGTTCGCTTATTGGCACCGGTGAGCTTCATTTTATACCTACTCTGTTGTTTACAACTTTCGGCAGCGTAATCGGGTTCATGACATTATTCTATATAGGTACCCAGCTTGACAGAAAGATTATACAGCAGGGCAAAATAAAATTCATTTCAATTGAGGGACTTACAAAGGTGGAACTTTGGTTCAAAAAATGGGGTTACTGGATAATACTTGCAAACAGGTTTCTGCCGGGAACCCGCTCGGTAATTTCGTTCTTTGCCGGACTGAGTGAACTGGAATTTAAGAAAACTGCAATTCTTGCATCAATCAGCGCATTTGTATGGAATGCAATAATTATTTATCTCGGTGTTATATTCGGAAATAATATTGAAGTTATTGACGGTTATCTTTCAACCTACAGCAATATAGCATGGATTATTACAGGAGTTGTCGTAGCTGGTATAGCTCTGAGATTTATTTATAAGAAATGGAAAATAAAGCATTGAAAATTTCCTTCTGGAAAAACAGACCGTTTGTAACTGATGAAGAAAAAAAACACAGAAAAAAAGACAGGCTTCTTTTAATTCTCAGCGGAATTTTTCTTGGGGTTTCTTTCCCGCCTTTCCCGTTTCCTCTTACCACCTTAATGCTGATAGGCTTAATCCCTTATTTTATTGTAATCGAAAGACGTGGAAAACTGCTCGAAATAAATTCAGCAACATACCTTATGGCATTTGTTTTCGGACTTCTGACAATCTACTGGGTGGGGAGCTGGCAGAAGGAATCCGATCCCTTTCTTCTGATTTCTGGTGCGCTTCTTCTTTTTGTTAACCCTGTCTTCTTCCTTATTCCATCAACACTGCTTTATTATTCAAGAAGGATCTTTCCTGCGTGGGTTACGCTGTTCCTTTTTCCGCTTTTCTGGGTAAGTTATGAATATGTATATATGCTGACTGAACTCAGTTTTCCCTGGCTGACCCTCGGGAATGGGCTGCCTCATTTTACAAGCTTTATACAGGTTGCGGATATTGTCGGCACATTGGGATTGTCTTTCATTGTAGTCTTAATAAATGTTCTTTTATACAAAGGCATATCTTTTTATCCCCTCAAAAGAAAATATTCGTTTTTACATTTCGGATTGGGTATCGCTTTAATTTTAATTGTGTTGATATACGGGGCGTACAGAATGAACACTTTTAAGATCTCTCAAAAAACGGTACGGGTAGGACTAATTCAGCCGAATCTTGATCCATGGCAAAAATGGAGTGGCGGAAGTGTAGAACAGCTTACACACAGTTATCTTGATATGTCCCGCACGGCCGTGAAAGAAGGTGCGGCATTAATAGTATGGCCGGAAACTGCTCTTCCTGTTTTTTTAATGAGCGGGCTTTACAGGAATGAACAGGACTCTATATTTAATTTTACACGGGAGAACGGGATTTATATTCTATCGGGCATGCCTGATATCAGGTACGATGAAAAAGGACCCGGCTTGCCTAAGGATTCTAAATATAACCCAAATGGAAATTTTTATTATAGAACATATAATGCGATTTTTCTGTTTTCTCCATACACAGGGGTAATACAAAAATATGGTAAGATGAAGCTGGTTCCGTTCGGTGAGAGAGTGCCGTTTGTAGATACATTTCCGTTTTTAGGAGATTTGATAAAATGGGGAGTTGGAATTACAGGGTGGAACGTAGGTAAAGATACTGTTGTATTT
>DATFVA010000300.1:0-2411 GCA_035260565.1 Ignavibacteriaceae bacterium
GAATAGTAATTATGAAACCGGGATGTTTTCTTAAATCTATAATACTACTTACTATAATAGTCGCAGCGATTCTGTATATTATTCAGCATAAATCAGAATTATTTTTTGAACCAGGCAAAAAAATAATCGCCGGGGCTTTCACGGAAGACTGGGATAAACAGTTCAATTACGTTAAAGATACACCTGAAAAATTTGAATTAAAAAAGACATTAAAAGCGTATATAGATAGTCTTAAAATAAACGATATCCCGAATGAAAAAGCGGTTGACAGAATTGCCGGCCTGGTTAAATTTGCCGCTTCAGACAGCATATTTTCCGCTGATGAAATAGAAGAAATTTCAAAAAAACTGAAATCGATAAAAAATGAAAGACCAGAGTAAAACTGAAGTTAAAGTTGGGATAATGGTCGTTGCCGGCGTGCTGGTATTTTTATGGGTACTCGGCTGGGCAAAAAATTTTTCTTTTACCGCAAATGATATTTACCTCCAGGTCAGGTTTCCAACCGTTGCAGGACTCGAGATAGGGGACCCGGTTACGATAAACGGTGTAAGAAAAGGGAATGTTGAGGACTTTAATATTGAATCTGATGATGTTATTGTTAAGGTAAAGCTTGATTCGGACGTTAATCTTAAAGAGGATGCTTCATTCGAAGTTTCAATGCTGGATCTTATGGGTGGTAAAAAGATTAATATATCGCCAGGTGAATCCTCACAACCGATAGATTTTAATAAAGTTCAGCAGGGAGAGTTTCAGGCAGACATCCCGATGGTTATGTCAATGCTGGGTAAAATGCAGGGAGACCTTAACGGGACCATAAAGGATGTCAGGGTTACTTTAAATTCCCTTAACAATTATCTTACCGATCAGAAGTTGAATGAAAACATCAAGGTTACTGCTGCAAACCTTAAAGATCTGACAATTAAGATGAACACACTAATCGACAATAACCAGGAAGATCTAAAGAAGATAATATCAAACACAGCAGAGCTTACGAGTGAAGCAAAAGAATTAATCCGGAATAATAGGGAGTCGATACAAAGTTCAATCACCGACCTCAAAAGCATTTTAGGGAAATCGGACTCGCTTCTGACCAAATTAAATACACTGGCCGATGAAACCACCGGCAGGAAAAATAACCTTGGAAAATTGTTATATGATGAGGATCTTTATAATAATCTCAACGGTACTTTAAAGGATGTAAAGGAACTGACTAAGATTATCCTTGAGCAGCTAAAGGGTGATGGACTGAATGTCGATGCAAATGTGGATCTATTTTAAAACAGGAGCGGTTTGAATTATGATTATTGGTATTGGAATTGATATTATTGAAATTGACAGGATAAAGAAAAGTGTTGATGACTATGGAGATCACTTTCTGAGGAAAGTCTTTACAGAGGGGGAACTTGAATACTGTATGAGCAAGAGCAATAAATATCAGCACCTCGCAGCACGGTTTGCAGCTAAAGAAGCTGTATATAAAGCCATGGCTTCCGGGTGGCACGAAAATTTAACCTGGCAGAGCATTGAAATTACAAATGAACCCAACGGACTGCCTGTAGTTACACTGCATGGTGAATTAACCAAGTTTCTATCAGAGAAGGAAAGTTTGAAAATATCAATGAGCCATTCAAGAGATTACGTTGCCTGCGTTGCGATTATCTACAAAAATCTTTAATCATTCCTAAATTATCTCGATTTACATGTCTCTTGAAAATTTCTTATTTCTGGATTGAATAATTATCCGGGTAAGTATAATTTTACACGATAAATATTTTGATATTAGTGTGGATACTCTTTTGAGAAGAAAAAAATTTGAAATATTCAGTTATACAGCAATAGGGGTAGTTTTTGTACTGCTGATTCTCATGCTCACAAAAACAATTCCGGTAGAATGGTATTATTATGTACTCGGGTTCAGTATAATACTTTTAATGTTAAGATTAGTATTCCGCATTTATTTTGCAGTACAGGACCGTAAAAATAAGTAGGAGGATGTCTTCGAATCTGGTAAACACACAAACGGGAAACTTAACGCAAAGGTTCTCATTTTAAACCAAAGTTATGAACCAATCACCATTTGCAATATTAAAAAAGCCATCATTCTGATATACATGGGAAAAGCAGAGCTGGTGCTGGATGACAAACGTAAAAACCTGCATTCTGTAAGAAAGATCTTCCCCTGGCCAAGTGTAATTAGGCTCAGCCGCTATATAAACGTCCCGTATAAAAAGGTAGTACTTACGAGAAAGAATATACTGAGAAGAGATTCTTATAAATGCTCATACTGCGGAAGGGGTGATTTACCCTTAACAATTGATCATGTTATTCCAAGAGCAAGAGGAGGGTCTGATTCTTGGGAAAACCTGGTATGCGCCTGTACGATCTGCAATAACAGGAAGGGAGATCGTACG
>DATFVA010000301.1:0-3313 GCA_035260565.1 Ignavibacteriaceae bacterium
CCAAGCTGTATAGACCTTGGCCTCACGAACTACTTTTATTGCATATTCCTTGATTCTTTTGCGGAAGGATTCACTAAATGTGTCATTAAAAGGCAGGGTGCCAATAAGAGTCTGGTATAAAAAATATTCATCATTTTTATCAGGAAGTAATCGTCCGGCGGATTCTTTTTTATATTTCAGGTTCATATTATGCCATTTTTTTACCCGCAAATTCCATTCATCAGGGATTTCAGATAACACATTTATTCTCGCTCTCACATCTTCACCCCTCTTAGTGTCGTGTGTCGATGTTGTATTAAGGCTGTATGCCCATTTAATTCCTCTCTGCCTGATTTTTTTGTGGAATTCTCTTAATCTAAGACCAAAATACGACGGGTCGCCGCCTACTTCATTCAAAGAAATCAGCCGGTTAAATACATATAATGCAGTATCTTCGAATCCTTTTGCCATCAAAGGACCGGTAAGCTGCTGAAATTTCATTATAAAATAGACAGATTTCTGATATAGTTCAGGCAGCAAATTATTATGCCGAAGCATAAGCAGCTTCCCGATATAACCTATCTCATATTCTAACCTTGGATTATTATACTTCAATTCTCCGATGGTCTTTTCTATATAAGCTATTTCATACTTTGTAATTTTCGTTCCGTTTACATATGTTCTGTAAATAGGAAAATGCACCAGGATTTCCTCGAGTGCGGTTTTAATCCCATTAAGAGTTATATCAGCCCCATGCCGATCCTGTTTGGCTATATCTTCCACGATCAGGCTTAATCGTTCCAGTTCTCCGGCCATTCTTGTATTTATGATCAGCCGTTTCTTATCCACTACCATTTCATCAAAAGAAACATTACTCCTTGTAAATTGCGTATAAATACGGCTGAATTTATTCTCATTCGATGATTTGCAGAAAATCCCATTAACAAAGTTCAGGAACTCATATCCTGTTGTTCCCTCAACAGGCCATGACTCAGGGAGTTTCTCCTCCATCTCAAGGATTTTCTCAACAATCAAGTATCTGCCGTCTATTCTTTCCCGGACTCTTTTTAAGTATTCTTCGGGATCATAAAGACCGTCTATGTGGTCCACCCTGAGACCATCTATTTTATCTTCTTTTATTAATTTAAATATAAGCGAGTGTGTGCGGTTGAAGACTTCTTCATTTTCAATTTTGAGTGAGATCAGGCTGCTTATATTGAAAAAACGCCTGTAATTAATTTCCTCGTTTGCTACCTTCCAATAAGCCAACCTGAAATACTGGTCGGATAACAATTTATCAAGAAGATCGAAACTCTCAGGTTTTTCATTTATGCCGTTGTAAATTTTCAATGTTTCATCAATGTACATCTTTACCTGCTCATCACCTGAGTAAAGCTCCCACAGCAGTGCCTTTATGAATTTGATCTGATTATATCTTTCATCCATTTCTTCGTAAGTGGGAAGGAATTTTATTATGTGAAGTAGGCCAAGAAGTCTGATTACTGCCGGATAATTCCGGCCGACCTTATTCTGTAGTTTGTCAAATCTCGATGAAAGTATATCGGAATATGTACCAACCCTTACCGGAAATTTATTTTCATAATAATTTATACTGAAGCCATCCTCGTCGTACGCAAGGGAAATCTCTTTATCTTCAAGGGATTCCTGGTAGTACCTGCCAAGGAAAGGGGCGAGCATCCTAGGTTTATCACCAAAATGACCGTAATTCCATTCCACATCGAAGAAGTTATAAAACCTTGAATCAGGCCCGTTCTCAAGCAGATCGACCAGCATTTTGTTTTCAAAATCAAAAGCCATATGGTTGGGAACGATATCCTGAAGCCATTGAATACCTTTTTCCTTTGCTTCAAAGATAAGCTTATCAAAGTCATCTCCTGAACCAAGTTCCGGGTTAAGTTGAGTAGGATCTACAACATCGTAACCGTGAGCACTGCCTTTAGATGCTTTGAATATCGGGGATGCATAGATATGTGAGATTCCCAGTTCTTTGAGGTACGGGAGTATCTTGCTGGCAGAATTGAAGTTAAATTCTTTGTTAAACTGCAGCCTGTAGGTTGATTCCGGTAAGTTTATCAATTCGAATGTTTACCTCCAGTTTTTCCTGTAATTCATTAATTTTATTTATCCATTGGGCGGAGTTTTTATTCCCTGATTTTGCTTCATCATAATTCACAGCGTATTTTTCATTTATCAATGCGAATAATATATTCTGCGCCTTCCATAGATCGAGATCTATATTAAGCTGCTGCAGTATCCTGTGCGAATCACTGAGTTCATCGATTATCTTAACATCATCCGGGTTATTATAAAGCTGTTCCATTAGTGCTACGAGCCTTTTGCTTCCCACAAAACTTAATGTCGACTTATCCAATTCAACATCCCAGCACCGTACTTCATGAAGCAGGTTTTGGAGTTTATCCCGATCGATACTACCCGGCTCTTCGAAGACCTGCTGCAGATCGTTATTAATTACATATTCAACAGCCGTGGATAATGCTTTTGGAAGAGGAGTACCGGTACGCTTCATAGCCTGCAGAGTAGCATAGTGGTTTTTATATACATTCCTGAAAGAAATCTCTATTGAATCCAGAGTCTGATACATAATTTTATCAAAGACTTCCCTGCTCTTATCCTTAAACAGGTACCATAAATTGTAACTATGCATACCGAAATGCTTATCCATCAAAAGTATCATCTCTGCTATATCGAGCCGGTCGAATGCGCTTTTAATTTCATTGCACATAGTATTGTACTCATCGCCGTTTTGCCACTCCCTTACCCCACCGTAGAAATGGTGGTCACCGAGATGAAGAACAGCAAAGCTGATCTGCTTTTCTTCAAGTGTAATTTTTGATCTCATAGTAGTTTGACCCAATGCAAGCCTATTCCTGCCTGCTGTTATCAGTTCGTATTGGTTCTTATAAACTCCATAACAAAATATTTCCGAATTCTCACTGTAGTCTTCGAACATCGATGAAATCGCGAAGTGAGCAGCGACCCTTAAAAGGTCGATGACTGCCGGTTTTACATATTTTTGATAAACTTCGGCACCGTCCTTTACGTCCGGAATATTGCCGGGCGCATTCTTTAATTTCCCTAAAAATTCCTCTTCCAGGTCCACCTCAGTAAGCTCATAAACTATCTGAATTGCTCTTGCTGCATACTGAATAACCTGAACAGCTTCAAGACCGGAAATTTCATCGAAGAACCAGCCGCAGCTTGTGTACATCAATAAAGCATGTCTCTGCATCTCAAGAAGCTTGAGTATCCTAATCAGATCAGATTGGGATATTTTATTTATCCCTCTTTCCGC
>DATFVA010000302.1:0-2931 GCA_035260565.1 Ignavibacteriaceae bacterium
TTCATAAGGAGGATAACGGCAGAGTGGGATACGATAAAAAATGCAAGAAGTGCGGCAAATCCTTATCGCAAAATGAAATTACAAAAGGCTACGAGTATGAACCCGACCAGTATGCAGTAATTGAGCAGGAGGACCTGGATAAGATAAAGATTAAAAGCACCAGGATAATTGAAATAGAAGGTTTTATTGATGAGCAGGAAGTTCATCCTACACTTTTCGATACTCCTTATTATATAGGACCCGACGGAGAAGTAGCTGCACAGGCTTATTCCCTGCTGCTGCAGACACTGAAAGAAACAGGTAAAATGGCTGTAGGAAGAGTAGTTATCCGCGACCGGGAGGATATTGTAATGCTCTCACCTAAAGAAAACGGGATGGTTATGTACAAATTAAGATATCCGGAAGAAGTCAGGAATATTCATGAAGTACCTCTTCTAAATGGATTGAAATCGAACAAGGAACAGCTTAAACTTGCGAAGACTCTTGTAAATTCTATGGGTGCAAAGCTTTCAGATATAAATATGGAAGATCATTACCAGACAGCCTTAAAAGAGCTGATCCATGCAAAAATTGAAGGGAAAGAAATAGTTTCTACGGAAGAGGAGATAAGACCGGTAGTTGATATGATGCAGGCGCTGAAGGAAAGCCTGGAACAGGCTAAAAAGCAGAAGATGCCGATGGAGAAGGCTAAAGGCAAAAAGAAAAAAGCAAAACCTGCACAAAAACAGTCTAAACAAAAGAAAACAGGTTAAGAAGAAAAAGCAGATATGGTAAAAGTTATCGAGTTAGATACAAAAAGTCCCTCAAAACTTGGCTATAAGAGAGCCAGAAAAAGGAAATCAAAAGAACTTGAAAAACAGGGACAATTAAATTTATTCGGACAGGGGGAAGCAAAAGTATTACATCTTCCTTCACGGTTCACACCTTTTGAGGAAGCCCTTTGGCTGGATGAAAGAGGAGATGCAGGTGCACAAGAGGCTTACCTTAAAGCGATTATTGCAGAGGATTGTATTGCGGATGCAAACTGCAACCTGGGCATCCTTGAAACACAGACCGGAAATGCAGTAAAAGCATTTGATTATTTCACCGAATGCCTGAAATTTGAGCCGCGCCACCTCGAAGCCCACTACAATCTCGCAAACCTTTATTTTGAACAGAATGACTACAGGCTTGCAAAGCTTCATTATGAAATTGCTGCTGAAATTGAACCCGAATTCCCTAATATTTATTTTAACCTTGCATTGGTCTACGCGATGAACGAAGAATATGAGGATGCATTCAACGCGTTGATTAAATATAAAAGCATTGCCCCTCCGGATGAAGGAGCCAAAGCCGACAGCCTTCTGAACAGCCTGAGGAAATCTCTTACCGAACAAAATTAGCTCATAATCTACTTTAAGTAATTCTAATAATCCTATTGTTTTTAAGTTTTTAATTTTTTAGTTTACTGCGAAAGAAAAATCCCATTAACAATCCCGGTTCATTTTTTGGACTTTAGAACATTAAAAGTTCATTACTTACTAAACAGGATTCATAGAGAAAATCAGTATGATTTTTCCGGTTCAATTCATTTAATTAATCAACTTCTATCTAAACAAACATAATTCCTAATAACAATGAGGTACTAATATGATACGTTCATTTACTGTTCTTTTTTCAATACTTCTTCTGGCTTCAATGGTGTATGCACAGAACGCTCCCGAGGCACCTGCGGGCTACCCTGCCGAACTGACACAAGGCACTTCATTTACAGGTTTTCAGTGGACACCAGGTGTTGATAATTTTAACGGGAAACTCGCAGCTATTGTCCCGACATATAACGGCGAGACCGGGATAGGACAAATGTCTCTTTACGGTATAAAATATGGCTATTTTATCGCCACTGCATGGGCTGTAGGAGGCGTTCTGGATTTCGGTTCAAATTCTTCTACCCAGGATCTGACCGGCGGCGGGCAGAATAAATTCAGCAGCACAGAATTCGGAATTACAGCTTTCGTAAACCGTTATTTTCAGCCTAAATTTGAAGATGTATCTGTATGGGTCGGTGCCGAAATTTCCTTCGGTTCACTTTCATCAACACAGGAAACAACCGGTACAAATCCGAGTAAAACTGAACTTTCTGCCTCATCTCTCGGTATAGGGCTTAATTTCGGTGCACAATACTTTATTGATAACGGTTTTTCCCTGTCTGCAGACTACCATCTTGGATTCCTGAATTTTAATAAACCTGAACAAACTGTTACTGAAGGAAACACCAGCGTAACGACGAAAGGTCCAAGCGCTTCGTGGTTCGGAACAATGACAGGAAGTCTCGGTATTAATTTCTATTTCTGATCTATATGATCTGATCTTATTCGGGCCGCCTCATCGGGCGGCCTTTATTATATTACTGCCAATAATTCCACAATAAGTTCATATAATTCTTATGAAATCAATCATACTCTTTCTGCTATTAATCTCTGCCGAAATATTTTCTCAGCCTATACAGGATAATAATGAATGGAAAATTTTTTATGATAATCATAAGGTAACCGGCTGCATCGTTATTTATGAGCTGAATGAAAATAAGTACGTGATTTATAATAAAGAAAGATGTGACCAGAGATTCCTGCCGGCGTCTACATTTAAAATTCTGAATTCACTGATTGCCCTGGAAACCGGGGTAATTAAGGATGAGAATGAAATAATTCCGTGGGACAGTGTAGCCCGCCAATTTGATAAATGGAATTCGGACCAGACATTAAGGACTGCAATTAAATATTCTGCCGTATGGGCATACCAGGAATTAGCCAGGAGAATCGGGCAAGAGCGAATGCAGCATTTTGTAGATACAGTAAGATACGGTAACTGCAATATTGGAGGAGGAATCGACCATTTCTGGCTCGATGGTGCCCTGCAAATATCACCTATTGAACAGGTTGAATTCCTGAA
>DATFVA010000303.1:0-4188 GCA_035260565.1 Ignavibacteriaceae bacterium
GAAAAGGATCTTTGTTTCTGTAAACAACAGTGTCTCAATATTCGATTCTTCTTCTGCAAATATATTGCGTCTCGGATATTCCGGTGCATTGGGATTTGTTGCAGCAACTGCTAACGGCATACTTGAGTTGAATAACCGGAATTATATTTATCCCAATGGTCCCCAGGCAAACCAGTTCCCGGAATTGTCGGTAGACAATAATGGAAATCTCTGGTCGGCGAGCGGAAAGGATAATACCGGAGTTGGATTTTACAAATATGACGGAAATAGCTGGACAAACTACAACAAGGCAAATACACCGGGATTGTTGACAAACGCATTCAACTTTGTAAATGCATCGTTGGGCGATGCTGTCTATTCGGGCAGCTGGGGCGGCGGATTTATTAAAATTCAGAATGGAAATATTCAAAGCTTTACTGCTCATAATACTCCTCTTGTGGGTGATCCCGAGAATACAAATTTTCTCTTAATCTCAGGTTTCACAAAAGATTCAAAAGGAAATTTGTGGATACTCAATTACTGGCCCGGTGATGGGAAATCATTAAGTATGCTTACACCCGATAGTACCTGGTACCTTTATTATAATCCTGCAGAGTTGGGGCAGAATTATGACCAGCATTATTCATTAGCTATTGATGCTTATGATACAAAATGGTATTCCATCCGGAGTACAGACAGGCTGGGTATTTTTTATTTCAATGAAAATGGCACCTATTCCGATTCCTCTGATAACAAATTCGGTTATCTTACAACCGATGACGGACTCAATAGTAATTTTATATACTCGGTAGTGGAAGATAATAGAGGTGATATCTGGGTAGGAACTAGCCTCGGAGTAAACATAATAAGCAACAATGGCGCAGTTCTGAGCACCGGAAGCCAGCTGAGAATTACTTCGGTATTTGCATTACGACAGCAGACTATAAATGCAATAGCAGTTGATCCGCTTAATAATAAGTGGATAGGAACCAACCAGGGACTCCTCCTGGTGAATTCAGACGGTTCAAGTCTGCTCGCAACGTATAACACCAGCAACAGCGCCCTTCCATCAGATGAAATCAGGAGCCTGGCGGTGGATCCGGATGCGGGAAGAGTATATGCAGGAACGGACCAGGGATTAACTTCATTTGACACACCGGCTGTAAAACCCGAGGATTCATTTAAGGAATTATTTCTTTACCCGAATCCTTTTATTGTTAATAACGGTGAAAAACAGCTGACTATAGACGGTCTTATTAAGGACACCGATATTAAGATCCTTAATATTGAAGGAAGAGTAATCGATGAATTTTCTTCACCCGGCGGCCGTATTGCTTTCTGGGACGGCAGGGATCAGAATGGGAAGTTTGTATCCAGTGGTGTTTACCTGGTAGTTGCCTATGACAAAGAAGGCAATAATGTAACAACCAGTAAAATTGCTGTTCTGCATAAATGATGAATATCCCGAATAATAGTTTTCACTCCCTATGTTAGACCTCACCAATATCTCGCTTCAGTTCGGCGGGAAATATTTGTTTAAGGATGTGAACCTGAAAATAAATTCAGGGGATAAGATATCGCTTGTAGGCGCAAATGGTACAGGCAAATCCTCCCTTTTGAAAATTATAAACGGAGATCTTCAGCCGGAAGCCGGAAAAATTCAACGTCAGAAAAGAATGACTACCGGATATCTTCCACAGGAGAATATAACCCACAGCGGAAGTACGCTGCTTGAAGAAGCAAAATCGGCATTAACCGATATAGTTTCATTACAGGAAAAGGAAGAAGAACTGACGGATAAGCTTTCCATCACTGATATAAGTGAAGAGGAAAGAAACGATCTGGTTCATCAGCTTGGTGAAGTGCATATGAGACTGGAGGAACTTGATTCATATAGTGCCGAATCCAGGGTTGAAAAAATCCTTACCGGGCTTGGGTTTGAGGAAAAGGATTTCCCGAGGCTGACGGATGAATTTTCCGGAGGCTGGCAGATGAGGATTGCACTGGCAAAAATTCTTATACAACAGAATGACCTCCTCCTGATGGATGAACCGACTAATCATCTCGACCTTGATTCACTCGAATGGCTGATCGGGTTTTTAAGATCCTACAAGGGAGCATTACTGATTGTCTCACACGATAAACACTTTATAAACCAGGTTACGGGCAGAACCCTTGAAATCTACCTGGGCAGGTTCAATACATTTAATGGAAATTACGATGATTACCTTAACTATAAAGAAGAAAGAGACAAACTGACCGAAAACCAGTTCACCCTTCAGCAGAAAAAGATTAAAGAAACCGAAAGATTTATTGAAAGGTTCCGCTATAAAGCTACAAAAGCCCGCCAGGTACAGAGCAGAATAAAGCAGCTTGAAAAAATGGAACTTATCGAACTGCCGGATACGGGTGATGATATTTATATTAAATTTCCTGAACCGCCGTCGAGCGGAAAAGTCAATCTTGAATTAAAAAATGTAACCAAATCGTTCGGGAATAATATAGTACTTAAAGCTCTGGACTTTTCCGTAAGCAGGGGAGATAAGGTTGCTTTTGTAGGCCCTAACGGCGCCGGTAAAACAACACTATCGAAGATTATTGCCGGTGTACTCGATTTTGAGAGCGGCCAAAGGATTACCGGTCATAATACTATTATTTCCTACTATGCCCAGGATGTGGCTGATAATCTAAATCCCGGCCTTGATATAATTGAAACACTGGAAGGAATTGCCGAAGAGAAGACTATTGGTCAGCTTCGTTCACTTCTGGGTTCTTTTTTGTTTACGGGCGATGATGTCTTTAAGAAAGTCGGTGTATTATCCGGCGGAGAAAAAAGCCGTGTTGCACTTGCAAAAATACTCCTTACTAAATCGAATTTTATAATCCTTGATGAACCCACCAACCATCTTGATATTTCATCAAAGAAGGTTCTTCAGAAAGCCCTTGCCGATTTTAAAGGTTCATTAATTCTAGTCTCACACGACATTGATTTCCTTGATCCGGTAGTGAATAAGGTAGTAGAAATCAGGAGGGGAAAAATAAGGAATTTCGAAGGGGGTATTGAATATTATATGAGAAAGCGGGAAATGCAGGAAGAGCAGGAAAGAGGGGAAGAAACATCAGGGTACAATGAGGCAGCCACACGTAAAGATCAGAAGAGGATTGAAGCAGAACAAAGGCAGAAAAGATATGCGGCAACAAAGGAACTGATCAAGAGAATTGATGGATTAGAAAAAAGGATATCCGAGCTGGAAGAAAAGGAAAAACAACTGGAGAGAGAGTTAACCCTGCCCGAAACCTATTCAAATCCCGAAACCGCACGTGAGAAAAATCTCGAGTTTCAGAACTCAAAGAAAAACCTGGAACAGGTACTTGCCGAATGGGAAAAAGCCTCTAATGAACTTAACCAGATAGAAAAGCAGTTCACTTAAATCTTTATCTTTAGAAATTCTTCAGCAAGCGGAATCCCACCGTATAAAGCAGCATCATCACCTAATTTTGTCGGCAGAATTTTAAGTCCTTTTGAAGATGAAGGGAGTGCATTTTCCTTAAAAGATTCCTTAATAAGCGGAATCATGAACTTATCAAGTGCTTCTACAACTCCGCCGCCCAGTATTATTAAGTCGAGGTTGAGAAGGTTGGTTATGTCTGCCAAAACCCGTCCGATTGTTCTGCATGCTTTACCAAGGTGTTTCACTGCCAGTTTATCGTCCTTCTTTACAGCATTAGCAAGAGCTTTACTTTTAATTTGTTTATCAGAGGATGCAAACTCCTTCAGAATACTCTTCTCACCATTCTTTAAATCCTTTTTAATTTCCCTATCAATTGCAGTACGGCTTGCAACCGCTTCAAAACATCCATGATTTCCGCAGCCGCAAAGCGGTCCGTTCTTTTCAACTTTTATATGTCCGATTTCTCCGGCGGCATAATCGGCACCCCTGAAAAGCTTACCGTCAAAGATAAAACCCGCACCTATACCTGTTCCAATAAATACAACAAGCATATCCTTCGCATCTTTACCGAGTCCGTAATATTTAACACCGAGCGCCCCCAGGTTCACATCATTCTCCACAATCACAGGATATGGGATAAGCTTCTCAAGTTTTTCTTTAATATTATAATTTTTCAATCCGAGGTTGGGAGCCATAGCGATAATGCCGGTGAAAGGGTTCACGCTGCCCGGAACTCCCAGACAGACGGCTGCAACCT
>DATFVA010000304.1:0-8274 GCA_035260565.1 Ignavibacteriaceae bacterium
CATTTCGCCGGACACGCAGCTAAAGGAAGCATATAAAGTGATGGAAGAAAAAAACATCAGGCATCTTCCCGTAGTTGATAAAGGAAAGATTGCCGGGATAGTGACAGACAGGGATTTAAGATTAGCGACCAGTCTGCTCTCAAAGTTTCCTTTTGATACCAACTCTGTGGTTGCAAAAGTTATGAGCCATCCCGTACAGACCGCGCATCCCTCTGATCCGATAGAGATAGCAACCCGCACTATGCGTGAACTTAAGATCGGCTGTCTACCAATTGTTGAAGACGGCAACCTTGTAGGTATTGTAACCGGGATGGATATGCTTGATGCTTTGCTGAGACTGACAGGAATTCATCAGCCCTCGGGCAGGCTGGATGTCAGACTTCCGGACAGATCGGGAGAATTGGCGAGGCTCACTGCTCTGATCGCGGAGAGAAAAGTAAACATACATTCAATACTAACATATCCTGATAAAAATCATAAAATAAGACTTGTTCTGAGAGTGGGTACTATAGAAATGAAAATACTGGCAGAAGCAATCTGTAATGCCGGTTTTGAAGTAATCTGGCCAGTTCATATAGCATGTGTGAAATAATATATCATCCCGCCTACAGCAAATACAACCTTGGTGAAGGGCATCCATTTGATCCTCTCAGGATTGAACTAGCGATTGATCTTCTGAAGGAATTGAACATTTTAAAGGTTGTCATAAGACCGGAATCTGTACCTGTTGAAAAATTGTATGAAATACATGACAGGAAATATGTGGATGATGTAGAGAGACTCAGTGCGGGTGATAATTCAGTTGATGCTGAGTCATACGGACTTGGGACTCTGGACAATCCAATAGTTCCGGGAATGGCGGAGGCTGCACGTCTGCAGGCAGGGGGGACGCTTCTGGGTGCAAAACTTCTCCTGCAGGAAAAAACAAATAAAGTGCTTCAGATGGGAGGAGGATTTCATCATGCGCACACATCGATGGCGTCCGGCTTCTGTATTTATAATGATATTGCCCTGGCAATAAAAGAAATGACCAGGAGAGGCTGGCATGTTGCATACCTTGACCTTGATGTTCATCATGGAGATGGAGTTCAGGAAATATTTTATACCGATGAAAAAGTAATGACTATCTCCTTTCATGAATCGGGAGAATATTTGTTTCCCGGAACCGGGTGGCTGTACGAGCTTGGACAGGGAATGGGCCGTTCCCTTAAGCTGAACATGCCCCTGGAACCATTTACCGAAGGAGAATCATATATTGAAGTAATGAACAGGGTGCTTGAACCTGCACTCGGCTGGTTTAAACCTGATGTGCTTATAGTTCAGGCGGGTGCAGATGCTCATTTTACTGATCCCCTTGCAGATCTTCTTTTAACTACTCAGGATTACCGAAAAATTTACAAGAGAGTAATAGAACTGACAGATGAAAAATGCAAAGGAAGAATCTTGTTTACACTTGGGGGAGGTTATTCAATTGCAGCTGCATTCCGGATATGGACAATACTCTACCTTACTTTATTCAACCGGGAATTTTCAGGGAAACTTCCGGAAGAGTGGAGAAAGAAATGGAGTGAAAGAACCGGAAAAGAAATTCCTGAAACGCTTGATGATATTCTCCCCGCATTTGATCCTATTCCACGGAAAGCTGAAATAGAAAAACACAATAATGAGACTGCCCGACGACTTCTCGATGCTGCTGCTCCCGACTGGATATAAATTCAGCGTGAAAACAGATAATCGGCAAAATAAGCAAGGTTATTTTCCACTGTAATGGCCGGATTAAGGTAGTATTTATGCCGGAGAAAAGACGGTTCAATGACGGTTCATCTCTAATTTTGAGGATAATTTGTAGAAATATTAAACAATGCTGTTGAAATATAATATAAGCTAAATTATCTGTTTAAAATACCCTTTTGAATTAAGTCCGGGTGGAGGTATGTATAAACTTTTTTAATTTAAAGTTCAATAAGCCGGAGGATTTTTCTTGACTAAATATATAGCATTTCTAAGAGCAATAAATGTTGGGGGACATAATGTAAAAATGGAATATTTAAAATCCTTATTCGAACAAATGGGATTCAGAAATGTTGAAACCTTTATAGCCAGCGGGAATGTAATCTTTGATACCAGCAAAAGAGACAAATTGAAGCTCGAAGATGAAATTGAGAAGAGCTTAATTAAATTGCTGGGCTACGAATCAGCGGTATTCATAAGAACTCCCGGGGAGATAGCTGAGATTACAGAATACAAAGCTTTTACGCAAAAGATGTATGAGCAGGCGACCGCTAATAATATTGGGTTCATTAAAAAACCGATGAGTAAAGAATTGTTTAATACACTTAAAGCACTTGAAACAGATATAGACGATTTTAATACACATAAAACCGAAGTCTACTGGCTTTGCAGAACAAGCCAAAGTAATTCAACATTTTCAGGTAACCTATTCGAGCGAAAATTAAGAATCCAGGTTACCTTCCGGGGAATTAAAACCATACAGAAACTCTGCAGCAAATATTGTAGATAATATCTGAAAAATTGTAATGCATAGGATAATGACCCGCCGGTCACATATCATCTGAAATTGAGCTAAAAGTACCCTTCAAAGTTTTTATTTATGTATCGGCTTCTTTATATTTGAAAATCCACTAAACAAATTTAAGGCAGCCGGATTATGGCGAAAAACTATGAAATTGCAATACTTGGAGGGGGTCCTGGCGGTTATGTGGCGGCCATACGAGCCGGTCAGCTCGGGTTTAAAACTGTAGTTATCGACCCTCAGAAACTGGGCGGAATCTGCCTTAACTGGGGCTGCATCCCTACCAAATCCCTGCTCAAAAATGCTGAAATTTACGACCAGATCAAGAACCACAATGAAGACTTCGGAATAAAATATAAAGAGCTCTCCTTCGATTTTACAAGAATAATTAAGAGAAGCCGTGAAATATCCGACCGGATAACAACGAATGTTGAATTGCTTGTTAAGAAATATAAAGTTGACAGGATACGCGGCTACGGAAAATTTGCGAACGAAAGGCAGATCGATATTTTCGATTCCGAAGGGAAACCGATGGATTCAATTACTGCCGATCGTATTATAATTGCCACGGGCGCAAGACCGCGTACTGTTCCTTCCATCCCGGTCGATCGTAAAATGATAATTACAAGCACTGAGGCCATGCTGCTTGAACAGCTCCCCGAAGAGTTCGTGGTGATCGGTGCCGGCGCAATCGGGATTGAGTTCGCATATTTCTATAATGCTCTTGGTTCAAAGGTTACTGTAATAGAAATGCTCGATGATATTCTTCCCGTTGAGGATAAAGAAGTTTCTAAGACGCTGCAGAGGAGTCTTAAGAAAAAAGGTATGGATATCTTCACCAAAGCTACTGTTGAAAAAGCAGAGGTTAAAGGAAAAAAAGTTGAAGTGACCTTCACGGTTAACGGCGAGAAAAAAACTGTAAAAGCTGATAAGGTTTTAAATGCCATAGGGGTTACCGGAAACGTTGAAGGATTCGGGCTGGAAGAACTCGGCGTTGAGTTATTTAAGAACCACGTAAAAGTCGATAAATCAAATTACAGCACTAATATCCGCGGTATCTACGCAATTGGTGATGTTATAGGTCCCCCCTGGCTTGCTCATGTTGCTTCGGCTGAGGGAATTCACTGCGTTGAGAAGATAAAAGGATTGAATCCGCCGGATTTAAATTATCAGAATATTCCGGGATGTACTTACTGTCAGCCCCAGGTTGCAAGCGTGGGATTAACCGAAGAGAAAGCCAAAGAGGCCGGATACGATATAAAAATAGGCAAGTTTCCATTCATGGCAAGCGGCAAGGCGTTTGCGATAGGAGAACGCGAAGGTTTTGTAAAATTTATTTTTGATGCAAAATACGGTGAGATACTGGGTGTGCACATCATAGGATCCGAAGCTACTGAGATGATCGCAGAGGTAACCCTTGCAAAAGCTCTTGAGGCGACGGCAGAATCGATTATTAAAACCGTGCATGCACATCCGACGCTGAGCGAATCAATTATGGAAGCAGCCGGGCAGGCGTATGGGGAGTCGGTGCACATATAAAGATTGGAGTAATGAAGTTTTGGAATAAGTGCAAGCAATTTATTTTCTAATTCATAATGCAATCCATTCAGAGCTTTGCAGAATAAAAACAAATCCGGTGCTTGGGATAATTTAGTTCATGAACCAGAAGAAGAATATACAGAATTATGAAAACATACAGCTATAAAATCGGAAAATGTGGAGCAGGAGAAAGACCGGCGTTATGCATACATCACTCCGCCATTCCATTACTCCAAAACTCCCTTAAGATACTCAGGAACAACAGGTAAAAAACATTGTTTGACAATAAGTTAAATAACAGGATTCTATACTATTGTCCTCTTGGACTAATTGATTATAAAGAAGCGTGGGATCTGCAGAAAGAGACTTTAGAACTGAGAGCAAAGAATAAGATACCTGATATAATATACCTTCTGGAACATCCGAATACTTACACGCTTGGAAAGATTGCGGATCGTAATAACCTGGTTGGTTCTGAAGAATATCTTTCTATGAACAAAATCTCTGTATATGATATAGACAGAGGAGGGGACATAACTTATCATGGGCCCGGACAAATAGTTGGTTATCCGATTATAAATTTAACCAGCTGGAAGCAGGATACTCACAAATATCTGCGTGCTCTTGAAGAAACAATAATTCGGACTTGTGCTGAATATGGCATAACTGCCGGGAGAGAGCCAAAGTACACCGGTGTATGGGTAGAGGATAGGAAGATCGCGGCGATAGGGATAAAAGTGAGCCGCTGGATAACGATGCATGGTTTTGCATTTAATGTTAATACGGATCTTTCGTTTTTCTCAGGGATCATCCCTTGCGGGATATCTGATAAAGATGTTACGTCCATAAAAAGAGAGATTAAAAAAGAAATCCCGATAGATGAAGTAAAATCCAAAATCGTGAAGAATTTTGCAGGAATATTCGGTTATCAGGATGTCACACAGGTAACAAAGGAAGAAATATTTTCTGTTAATTTATCTACAGTTAAGTGAAAGGTTTGAAATGGCAAAGAGAACCTCAAATAAGAACGACTCTGCTACCAAAAAAAGAACAAAAAAGAATAATACCGATAAGGAAAACAACTCAAATGGTAAGGGTGGAAATGGAGTAGATACCAGTTCTACTAAAACCACGGAAATATCTAAAGAAGAAGCATTTAAGGCCCTTAGATTAATGCTGCTTGGACGTACCATTGATAATAAAGCAATGAACCTTCTAAGACAGGGCAGGACATTCTTTCATATTGCGGGATCAGGTCACGAGGCGATACAGGTTGCCGCAGGTCTGGCTCTCAATCCTAAGAAGGACTGGTTTTTTCCATATTACCGCGATCTTGCTCTGAGCTTGTCTATCGGGGTGAGTACATACGACTTTTTCCTTCAGAGTTTTGCCAAGAATGATGATCCGTCCAGCGGAGGCAGGCAGCTACCGTGCCATTGGGGCCATCCGGATATTAATCTTCCGGGACAATCAAGTCCTACCGGCACTCAATTTCTTCAGGCTGTAGGAGCAGCCCTGGCTCAGGTAAGGAAGGGTGAAAGGAACATAGCCTATGTAAGCAGCGGTGAGGGAACAACCAGTCAGGGTGAATTTCACGAAGCAGTAAACTGGGCAAGCAGAGAAAAACTTCCGGTATTATTTGTAATAGAAAATAACAAATATGCTATCTCTGTTCCTGTTTATCTTCAGAGCGGAGGCAGAGGTGCTTCTGTATCTGAAATGATGGCCGGATATGCAAACCTGCACCGTTCAAAGCTTGATGGAACCAATTATTTTGAATGTGTTGATAAAGTTGCCGAGGCAATTGAATACATAAAAAGCGGTAAAGGTCCGGCTCTGATAGAAGCAGAGGTCGTGAGACTTTTATCCCACTCCTCATCTGATGATCAGAAGAAATACAGGACTCCTGAAGAACTTGAGAAAGATCTTCAGAAGGACCCGATTCAGATGTTCGTTAAGAAGCTGGCGTCAATGAAACTGATAACCGATGATGAATATCAGAATTTAAAGAAGGAAGTTGAAAAGGAAGTTAACGATGCTGCAGATAAAGCACTGAAAGCAGATGATCCAAAACCTGAAACTGCAACACGCTACATCTTTGATGAAAGCAGCCTTAAAGACGATCTGGAATATGAAAAAACAAAACCTGCCGGAAGTAAGGTAGTGATGGTGGATTCCCTAAACCATGCCCTGGCAGAGGAGATGGAGAGGGATGATCGCATCTTTATGTTCGGAGAGGATATAGCCGATAACAAAGGCGGGGTGTTTACCGTTACCAAAGGATTATCCAATAAATTCGGATTTGACAGAGTTTTTAATTCACCACTGGCTGAAGCCAGCATTATGGGCGTGGCAGTAGGAATGGCTGTAACCGGGTTAAAACCTGTAGTAGAGATTCAGTTCGGCGACTATATATGGCCAGCCTTTATGCAGATGAAAAATGAACTGGCAACTATGAGGTATAGGACGCATAATATGTGGACCGCGCCGGTAGTTATACGTGTTGCTGTAGGCGGGTATATACACGGAGGGCTATATCACAGTCAGAATATCGAATCCATCTTTGCCCATATTCCGGGTATATACATAGCTTTCCCTTCCAATGCAGCAGATGCAAAAGGTTTAATGAAAACAGCTATCAGGTTAAATGACCCTGTGCTTTTCTGTGAACATAAAGGGTTATACAGGCAGAGCTCAGCAATGTCACCAGAACCCGACGCCGATTATCTTGTACCGTTCGGCAAAGCCAAAGTTATAAGAGAAGGTACAGATGCAACTGTAATCTCATACGGAGTATCTTTATGGGATTCATTACTCGCCGCTAAAAAGCTGGAAGATGAAGGTTATTCTGTTGAGGTAATCGACCTGCGTACCATAATACCTCTTGATGAAGAAGCAATATTTAAATCGGTTAAGAAAACAAATAAAGCTATTGTGATTCACGAGGATACTTTGACAGGCGGGTTCGGAGCTGAAATTGCCTCGAGGATTGCAGATAACTGTTTTCAGTACCTTGACGGACCGGTTAGACGGGTAGCGGCACTGGATTCACATATTCCATATTCCCCGATTCTTGAAAATGAAATACTGCCTAACCGCAGCAGAGTTTACAATGGTATTAAAGAATTATTAGAATTTTAAAAAGTAAACCAGGAGTTTTAAGATGGAAGTCGTAATGCCTAAAATGGGTGAAAGCGTAAGCGAAGGAACCATTATCAAATGGCATAAAAAGGAAGGTGATAGGGTAGAGCGTGATGAAATAATTTTTGAGATCAGCACCGACAAAGTCGATACTGAAATCCCATCACCTGCGGACGGAGTGCTTCAGCAGATTAAAGTACCTGAAGGAGACACTGTTGAAGTTGGAACAGTAGTGGCTGTTATCAGCGAGAATGGAGAGTCGGCCGGAACAACTGCAGAAGCGGCGGAGGAAGCTCCCAGGGAACTTAAGGTAACTGAAAACAAAACTGAAACCAAAGAAAAGGAAGAAGTGGAGATAAGGGAGGAAGCTGAGAAGAAAGAACCTGAAATTGTTAAGGCTAATGAAACTTTTCCGGAGGGATCAGGTGAGATTATTGATATAGCGATGCCGAAGATGGGTGAGTCTGTTATGGAGGGAACAGTTCTTAAATGGCATAAGAAAGTCGGTGAAAAAGTAGAGAAAGATGAAACAATTTTTGAAATAAGCACAGATAAGGTTGACACAGAAGTTCCTTCACCCGCTGCAGGGACAATCGCCGAAATCCTGGTAGCTGAGCAGGAAACTGTTGAAGTAGGGACAATAGTTGCTAAACTTTCAACCGGTAAAGGCGTGCCTGCAGCTCCGCAGAAGAAAGAAGAAAAACCTGCTGTTACAAAAGCAGAAAAACCTGCACAAGAACAATCAGCCGCTCAGCGTAAGCAGGAAGTTCCGCAGCAGATGCACGAGGCTTTTTCTGCCGGAACAACTCAGAGAGCTGAATCTGTTGAAGGTGAGAATAGCGGATTTTATTCGCCGCTTGTTCTTAATATAGCCCGGACAGAAAATGTAAGCTTCGATGAGTTGTCGCATATTAAAGGAACAGGACTGGAAGGACGGCTGACAAAAAAAGATATCCTTGCATACATTGAATTGAAAGGTGAAACAAAAGCTTTTCCTCCTAAATCAGCAGAAGTTCAGGCCACAAAAGCTCAGCCTGCTGAGAAGGAAAAAGTTAAACAGA
>DATFVA010000305.1:0-4624 GCA_035260565.1 Ignavibacteriaceae bacterium
TCCTCTTATATTTAGAGGAATATGAAGAGTTTCTTAACAAATACAATATTGTGGTAAACCGTTAAAACGGTTTCCAAATTATGTTATTTGGTTTCCTTCACCGGGTTGGAAACCCGGTGTTAATTTCAGGCTTGAAGAATAGACTTTCTCCCACTGAAAACCCGGTGTTAATTTCAGGCTTGAAGAATAAACTTTCTCCAACTGAAAAACCCGGTGTTAATCTCAAGCTTCAAGGATATACTTGCTCCATCCGGAATTTAGGTGTGAATCGCAAATCCGTTAATCTTCTAAGTTCAATCCGTCAATCCGTCCGGAAATTAGGGGGTCCATTTCCGGAGGATATGGTAAACCGTTAAAACGGTTTCCAAATTATGCTATTTGGTTTCCTTCACCGGGTTGGAAACCCGGTGTTAATATCAGGCTTGAAGAATAAACCTTCTCCCTCTGGAAACCGGTGTTAATATCAGGTTTGAAGACTAAACTTTCTCCTTCTGGAAACCCGGTGTTAATCCAGGCTTGAAGAATAAATTTTCTCCCTCTGGAAACCGGTGTTAATTTCGGGCTTGAAGAATAAACTTTCTCCCTCTGGAAACCGGTGTTAATATCAGGCTTGAAGAATGAATTTTCTCCCTCTGGAACCCCGGAGTTTATATCAAGCTTCAAGGATATACTTGCTCTATCCGGAATTTCGGTGTGAATCGCAAATCCGTTAATCCTCTAAGTTCAATCCGTCAATCCGTCCGGAAATTAGGGGGTCCATTTCCGGCTATCCCTGATAATTTACACTCATCAAATGAATCTCCCTTTTCCTCTTATATTTGGGTAATTTTCAGCATCATCTACCAACCTTTTCCGGATACACTGGTCTAATAAAACAGATACGGACAAATAAATGACTAAACAGGAAACAGAATTAATCATAAGAGCGCAGAATGGAAACAGTGCAGCTTTTGAAGAGCTTATATATAACTATGACAAAAAAGTGCTGGCGCTTGCTATGAAATATGTAAAGAACGAAGATGATGCAAAAGATATTTACCAGGATGTATTCATCCGTGTTTATAGAGGATTGAAGAAGTTTCAGTTCAGCAGTGAATTCTCCACATGGCTTTACAGGATTGTTGTTAATGTCTGCCTCACTCATAAAACCAGAAGCAGCAGAAGGGAATTTGTTTCTATTCATCCTGAAACTGAAGACGAAAATATGAATACAGGATTTGATATAGAAGATAAAGAACCTGTTCCTGACAGGGCAGTAACGAATATGGAGATTTCAGAACATATTGACAGAGCGCTTGAAACTTTATCGCCGAGACAGAAAATGATTTTTATTCTTAAACACTATGAAGGTTATAAATTAAAAGAGATTGCCCAGATGCTTCAGTGCGGGGAAGGAACTATTAAAAAATACCTTTTCGATGCAGTCAGAAAAATGCGCACGCAGCTGGCAGATCTTTATTACGCTTAGTTGGAGAAAATTATGAATCACAACAAATATAAGAACCTGATTGATGAATATTTCTTTGGAGAAATAAACAGCAGGGAAAAGATAGAACTTGAAGAACATCTGAAGAACTGCGATCTCTGCCGCTCTGAGTTTTATTCTGCAAAGCTCCTGAAGGATTCACTACAGAAGGATGAACTTCCAGAGCCTGGCACGAAACTGCTGAGTGAGGCCAGGAGTGAACTCAGATCAAAATTAAGGACAGAACGACAGAAAACCGGACTATGGGAATTTATAAATAATAAGTTTGCTTCCTCTTTCTTCCTTACACCTCAGCTTGCAGCGGCGGCTTTCTCTTTCCTTATAATAGGAATGATCGCAGGGTATTTCATCTTCAGCACCGCAGGAACAATCCACTATGCAATGGAGAACCCTGACCCTGGCAGCCAGAATCAACAGGTTGTACTTTCAGGTGATACCAGGATAAGTGATGTCAGGTTCATCAGTAAAAATGCAGCAGACGGAACAGTCGACTTCACCTTTGATGCAATAAAGCCGATGCATATTACAGGAAAAATCAGTGATCCGCAGGTGCAGAATATTTTAACTTATTCAATGCTTAATGGGGATAACCCCGGGACAAGGCTTAATACCATTAACCTGATTAACTCCAGCAACAAAGAGCAGCCTGATCCTGAAATAAAAAATGCTCTGCTTTCTGTGGTTAAGTATGATAACAACCAGGGCGTAAGACTGGAAGCTATGAAGCTGCTTAAAAAATTCAGTTTCGATGATGAAATAAAAAGTGCTTTATTGTACGTATTGCAGAACGATTCGTCCTCCGGAATGCGGATCGATGCAATGAATACACTGGTACAGGCAAATAAAAAAGGGAGCACATTTAATAATGAAGATCTTTCCGTCCTGCGACAGAAGGTGCAGCAGGATGATAACAATTATATTCGCTACCAGGCGAAAACAGTTCTTAAGGAGTATAAATAAAATGAAAACTTATAGAAAAAAATTACTAATAATAATATTATTGGTACTGGCGGGAATACTTACAGCCCGGGCGCAGCAAAAAGAAAAAACCTTCAGTATTGGTAAGAATGGTAAAATTGAGGTAAATATTGACTACGGTGATATACGGCTGGATACCTGGGGTAAAGACCAGGTCTCTGTTAAATATGAGGAGGATGAAGATGAGGACCTTCCGTCATTCAGAATGGTTCAGAACGGAAATACGCTGACTATAACATCCGGAGATTATTCAAGTGATAACCTTGTTCTCACTGTTCCATCTTCGATAAACCTTGACCTGAATACCAGCGGAGGAGAAATAAAGATAACCGGCGACATTAGCGGGAAAGTTGGATGCACAACTGCAGGCGGAGATATCGAAGCAAAGAATATCAATGGCAATGCAGATTTAAACACTGCAGGCGGCGAAATCAAATCCGGAAAAATTGACGGCGATGCTGAAATAAACAGCGGGGGGGGAGACCTTCAGATCGGGACAATTACGGGAACTGCAATCCTTAACACAGGCGGCGGAAATGTTCAGGTCACCAGTGTAAGGAAAGACCTTAAGATCAGAACGGGCGGCGGAAATGTAAATTCAGGTGATGTAGGCGGAGTGTTCAGTGTTACCACAGGCGGTGGAAATGTCTCTGTACAATCGGTTTCGTCATCGGCAAAAGTAACAACAGGCGGAGGCAACGTCTCTGTCGGGAGTGCCTCTGGAAAAACGAGCGCTACAACAGGCGGCGGCAACCTGTCGTTCAAAAATATTAAAGGCGGCGTTGACTGCTACACAGGCAGCGGTGATGTATATGTAGAACTGGCCCCTGATCCTAAAGTTAACAGCGAAATTAAATCCGGCTCAGGAAGCGTTACATTATATCTTCCCGAGAATGCTAAAGCTACCGTTGTGGCGAAAGTAAGAGGCTGGGATACCTGGGGGGAAGACAATTCCAGTCCTATTACATCCGACTTTAAAATTACCACGGAAGATAAAAGTCATAGTACTGTAAAGACAACATATATAATAAACGGCGGCGGGAGTATTATAGAAGTACAAACCACCTCCGGCGAAATCTATATCAAAAAACAGAAGTAATTTTTCGAATAAACTATGCGGAGTATGTATATGCCGGGAAAAATGATACTGCTATGCTGTCTGGTTATAATGATAATGGGGATAACTAAAGGGGAAAATAAACCTGAAGATGAAATAACTGCCGTGAAGGTTAATTCGGGAATAACAATCGACGGATTACTTGATGAGCCTGTATGGAAAACTACAGATTTTGTAACAGGATTTACACAGCTTGACCCCGAAGAGGGAAAAACCTCCAGTCAAAATACAAAAGTTTACATTGCCTACGATGATAAGTCATTGTATATCGGCGCCAGAATGTATGATACGGCGCCTGATTCTATTTATGCAAATCTTGTAAGAAGAGATGAGGATGCAAATTCCGATCAGTTTACTGTCTACCTTGATCCTTATAACGATAAAAGATCGGGCAACTACTTCGGCATTACTGCGGCGGGAACTCTTAAAGATGGTGTGCTTTATAATGATGAATGGGATGACTATACCTGGGACGGTGTATGGGAAGGTGAAGTTCATATCGATAAAGAAGGGTGGACGGCTGAAATGAAGATCCCTTTCTCCCAGCTTAAATTCAAATCTGATAATGTACAGACCTGGGGAATTGATTTTAAGCGCGACATCGCCCGCAGGCATGAAAGGGACTATCTTATTTATATTCCTAAGAATGAAAGCGGATTTGTATCCCGCTTTGCCAACCTTCAGGGAATAAGAAATATAAAACCCTCAAATCAGCTGGAAATACTTCCATACGTAACATCAAAAGCCTCTTTTACAGGTCATTCCACCAATGATCCTTTTAATGACGGTTCTCAATATTCCGCAGGATTAGGCGCCGATCTGAAATACGGTATTGGCTCTAATCTTACGCTTAATGCTTCTATTAATCCTGACTTCGGACAGGTGGAAATAGATCCTGCTGTAATAAATCTCAGCGATGTTGAAACTTTCTTCGATGAAAAGAGACCTTTTTTTATTGAAGGATCAAATATTTTTAATTTTGGTCAGGGGGGAGCAAGAAGCAACTGGGGCTTCAACTGGGGGAGTCCGGATTTATTCTACAG
>DATFVA010000306.1:0-3582 GCA_035260565.1 Ignavibacteriaceae bacterium
ACAAGTCAATTGTGGCAGACATACGCAGCGTAATTTCAATAAAATATGCCGCCAATGCGGCTTGTCATTTATTAATCACACAACTTTCTAAGATGTGCCAGAGCTATACGGCTTATTAAAATTAATAGTGATCCTCGTATTCAACTTTTCCTGCTTCAGTGAATTTCTTTTCGTAGGTGAGTCTGCCTTTATCATATTTCTGAATCCGCTCGGTTTTGCCGGATTGATAATATCTCCGTGATTCACCGTTTATAACGCCATTATCATAGTGCGCAACAATTCTTAATTGTCCATTCTGATAATAGGATTTCAGATCTCCCTGCATTTTATCATTTATAAAATTTACTGTGGAAGCAATGTTCCCATTTTCAAAGTAATATTTCTGCACGCCGTTCTTTTTGCCGTTCTCCACAATGGTTGACGATTCGAGCTTGCCGCTGTCATAGTATGTCTTTTCTACATTCCCTTCATCGGGGTTATTTTGATTTTCCTGGCAGCCGGCAACAACGGAAAAGAGTGTAAAAATCATTATAATCTGCGAGACTCTTAACATATGATTTCTCCGTATAATTTGTAGAGCGAAACGGCGTTTCGCTCCGATTGAATAGCTGAAAAACTATAAAAATGAAAGACTAAATTAAAGGCGAATAACTTCTCAAAGTTCAAATATTAAGATATTCATTCCATATTTTATAAAGCTGCCAGGTAGCAAAGACGTCCTCCCCGCAGTATACAGCAATATCTTTAACTCTTCCGGCTTCATACAAGTTCTTAACATCCATGCCTGTTATCCCCTTTGATTTAGGAGATTCGATTCCGAAAGCACGGCAGTAAAAATCCAGGTTGAATTTCCTTGTTAAACCGGAGAAAGTAAGCTGTTCGAGAAGGTCTATATGGTACGACTGGTCGTACCTTTTTCCAATAAGATTTTTGGAGGGTTTAACTTTTAACAGTGCTGACCTTATCATAAGAAAAGGAGCATCAAATCCCCTTCCGTTGAAAGTTATCACCTGGCCGGCAACATCCGCTATCCTCCAGAATGAGGCTAACATCTCTTTCTCTTCGAGGGCCTTATACTGAACTTTCTTATCTTCTGATGACCATTCCTCCCCGGAGGGATCGTTGTAGTAAATAAACGATTTTTCTTTTTCCACATCAAAAATCCCGATAGCCACTACGCAGGCAGTATAAGGATAAAGACTGGTATACCTTACTGCTTCCTCCCTCTTCTCATTACGCAGCTCTTCGCTTAATTCTTTTTCCGCATACCTGAGAAGGTATTCCTGCTGGCTTTCGGAAAGGGTTTCAAATGGATAGCAGCAGGTTTCAATATCAAAAACGATCCGTCGCATTCCGTCCCCAAATTTATTCGTTGATTATTTTAACTTCTCCCTGAAAAGCTTTTACTTTTTCATAAAAGAATTCCGGCAGCGGTGTTGATTTCCTTGTCTTCGGGTCCACGTGTACAACAACTCCGGTACCATCAACTATGATTTCATCTCTTTTATTTTCAATAAGGTGTTCAAACCCATATGATGAGTTTTTAATGTAGGAAATTCTTGTATATATATTCAGCTCATCATCATAGTGTGCATGTCCCCGGTAGTTAATTTCATTCCTGACCATAAAAAATAGTCTGCCGTCAGAGAATATACCGCCCTCCGGCATCAGTCCCGCAGCCTTTATATATTGAAGTCTCGCATGTTCAAAATAATTGATATACACAGCATTATTACATACACCGAGCATATCCACTTCATTAAAGCGTACAGTGACAATAATTTTATGTTTGAAATCAGTTCTGTCCATACTATTTGAATACTTCCCTGATAATTTTACAAGCCTTCTCTGTTTCAGCAAAACTGACGTCGAGGTGAGTAATAGCCCTTAGGGAATCAATCTTCCCTACTGAAATTAAAAGTCCTTTTTCCTTACAGGCTGCGATTGCCTGTTCAACTGTCATCTTCACAGGTCTGAATATCAGTATATTCGTCTGGACAGCATCCATATTGATCTCAAGTGATGAGAGCTCAGATATTGTTTCAGCAAGAATCTTTGCTTTCCTGTGATCTTCTTCGAGCCTCCCAATATTGTTCTTTAAGGCATATAGACCGGCAGATGCTATAATTCCAACCTGCCTCATTCCCCCGCCCCATGCCTTCCTGACACGGAACGCTTCTTTAATAAATTCCTTTGTGCCAGCTATGATGGATCCTACCGGTGCACCGAGACCTTTTGAGAGGCAGCATGAGATCGTATCGAAATGCTCTGCGTAATCCTTTACCGGGATTCCGGAAGCCACGGATGCATTCCATATTCTTGCCCCGTCAAGGTGATAAAACAAATTATACTTTTTCGCCAGCTTTCCGAGGGCTGCAATATTATCAAGAGGATGAATTGTTCCCCCGGCGCGGTTATGCGTGTTCTCCACTTCAATTACTTTTGTCCTGGGCATATAATACGCACTGGCGGGACGTATAAACGGCTCCACCTGTCCGGGTGTAATTACCCCGCTTTTTCCATCGACCGGGGAAAGCTGAATGCCGCTAAGGGCAGCCGGAGACCCAGATTCATAATTGAATATATGAGAATCTCTTTCACAGATTACCTCATCGCCCGGGTTTGTCAAAACGTTAAGGCACACCTGATTTCCCATCACACCGCTCGCTACAAAAAGTGCCGCTTCCTTACCGAGAAGCTCTGCAGCATATTCCTGCAGCTTATTTACCGAAGGGTCCTCCCGGAAAACATCGTCGCCTACTTCCGCTTCATACATTGCCTTACGCATTGCTTCCGAAGGACGGGTGATGGTATCACTTCTTAAATCAATAAATTTTTCTGACATTATTCTACTGTGTTTCTTTAAATTATAATTAATTAGAGTTTAAATTTTTCTTTCAGCTTTTTGAGTATGACAATTCCTATGACCCATAATGAAAAAACGGAACAGAGTGTCGGAATAACCGAATGAGTTCTGGTATAAAATGTTTTACCGGTTTCAACAGGGACATCCTGTACAATAATATCTTTTGTAAACATCTTCGACTGCACTTTAGTAATGCCGAGGGGATCTATATAGCAGCTTATTCCTCCGTTTGCAGCTCTCAGCACAGACCTCCTGTTCTCGACCGCCCTGAGTACCGACATTTCCTTATGCTGGTATGGTCCGCTTGAATTCCCGTACCAGCTGTCGTTTGTTACTACCGTAATCAACTGAGCGCCTTTATCAACGAATGATGCTACAAAGTCCGGATAAATAGATTCATAGCAGACCAGACCGTTAAGCTCCAGTGTATCCTGTTTACCGGTATCATTTTTAATCTTAAGAGGAACATTAAATACAACAGTATCTTTACCTACGTTCCACCCTGTAATTCCAACTCCCCATTTTATCAAATCGCCTAAAAACGGAAATGTATCTACAAACGGAACCCTTTCCCCAAAAGGAACAAGCTTCATCTTGCCATATTTCTGAATTTCTCTCGTATAAGGAGAAAAAAGAAAAATTGCATTGTACGTCCTGTAATAATAGTTTCCGTTTGGATTGTACTTTGAATCCTCAGGCAGACCAGATCCCTTTTC
>DATFVA010000307.1:0-2580 GCA_035260565.1 Ignavibacteriaceae bacterium
GGGATATCATAAAAAAATAGTCGGTCTCCCTGAAAAACCGATTATATGGACACTCCGCATACTTGAGGCGATGAACCTTTCGCCGCTCTATAAGTGGGTTTATGAAACTGCGTCAAAGGACTCGTTTGTTTCTATTGAAAAAGCTGAGACGAGACTCGGTTACAAACCCAAATTCTCAAATAAAGATGCACTAGTACGGAACTACAACTGGTATTTATCACATTTCGATGAGTTCAAGGACAAGAGCGGCGTCTCCCATCGCGTACCCTGGAAACAGGGAATATTGAGGGCTGCGAAAATATTCTTTTAACTTATTTTGGTTAGAGATTTTATTCAGATATTATTGCACTGATAGTAGTGAGAATTTGGTATGGATTGATTGATAAAATTCATTTTCATACGATAATTATTATTTTATAGATAAATAATCTGGTAAGGAGATAACAATGCCCGGTAAAAAAGATTTTCTGAAAGAAGTGATCCAGCATATTGATATTAAAAAACACGACGTGGTTTCTATTGTCGATGCGTTTGAGCATATGGCTTTTTCATCGCGAGATTTAAACCGTGCTGCACGTATTTATGATACAATGCTTAAAGATAAAGAATGTACCGTCATTCTTACACTGGCCGGGAGCATCTTCAGCGCAGGTCTTAAAAAAGTGGTATACGACATGGTTACGAATAATATGGTTGACGCAATTGTTTCTACAGGTGCAATAATGGTCGATCAGGATTTTTTTGAAGCCCTGGGTTTCAAACATTACACAGGCAACCCGGCGAGTGATGACAACCTGCTCAGGGAACTTCATATAGACCGTATTTATGACACTTACATTGATGAGGACGAACTCCGTGTGTGCGATGAAACCTGCGCAAAGATATTTAACAAACTTGAACCCCGTCCTTATTCTTCGCGCGAACTCCTGCGGGAATTCGGGAAATACCTTGAAGGGAACGGAGGACCGAAAGTTGAAGATTCGGTAATCTGGGCCTGCTATCAGAAAAACGTTCCGATTTTTGTTCCGGCTTTCTCCGACTGTTCAGCAGGGTTCGGATTCATAATTCATCAGACTGAAAATCCAAGCGAACATGTATCTATCGATTCCGCAAAAGATTTCCTCGAGCTCACAAAAATTAAACTCGCTTCGAAAGAGACCGGCATCCTGATGATAGGCGGCGGTGTTCCCAAAAATTTCACTCAGGATATTGTTGTGGCTGCTGATATCCTGCAAGAAGATGCCCCTATGCATAAGTATGCGGTTCAGATTACAGTGGCCGACGTTAGAGACGGTGCCCTCTCAAGTTCAACTTTGAAAGAGGCAAGCTCCTGGGGTAAAGTTTCTACTTCCTCTGAACAGATGGTATACGCAGAAGCTACCATAGCAATGCCGCTTATAGCAGGTTATGCTTATCATAAAGGAAGCTGGAAAGAAAGAAAACCTAAGCAATTTCAAAAGATATTCCAGGATGATAAAGTAAAGGCCTGACTTTTCTGTGAAAAATCAGGTTAAAAGGAATAAAGTTGATAACAGGAGCGAAGGTTCTGAAAGCATTTATGTAAGCTATTACTTATAAGTATATTGATTATATGTAAAGTATTTCTAATAGTTCCTCCCGGGGATAACCACAGCCGAAGAAACCGGTGACTGGAATAAGAGTTTGAGCGCTTTTAAGAAACCAACCGCATATGTCAGGAAGAATTTGATAAATCAATTTCCTGCATGATGTTTCCTTAATTTTCAATCAATATTATCCGGGCAGATTCCCGATTAATAGAAAAAAACTCCCTGATAGTTTAAATAATAGGATAAAGGAGAGCAAATATGGCACAAAATATATTATTAAAAGAGATATAATGTTACTACAAAAGAATTTTAAGCAGAACAGGCATTTCGCTTTACATGAGTTCTTTTAAGCAAGAGGAATAGAAAGTACGCAGGCTAACTATTTTACTTATTTTGAAGAAATGCCGGATTAGCTATGGGATAAAAAGATTCAATTTCAAACTTAATAGAAGAAAAGCTGCTTAATCCCGATGGGAATGCTTTTTGATTTATTTTTCCAGCGAATTTATGGTTTCAAACAGCTATATTACGCTCCGTTTGTTAAAAATTGATCAAAATGACTGCGAAAGAATTATTAAAAAAATATAAAGATCCGAAGTTTTTCTTTAACCGCGACTTAAGCTGGGTCGAATTTAACCGCCGTGTGCTTGAAGAAGCACTTGATCCCACTCTTCCTCTTCTCGAAAAAATAAAGTTCATCTCCATTTTCCACACTAATCTTGATGAATTTTATATGATCAGGATCAGCGGACTTAAAGAACAGATAGCTGCAAACGTACTTGAACCATCAATTGATGGTCTTACACCGAGGGAGCAGCTAAGAAAGATTGAGAAATGTCTTAAACCTATGCTTGACCAGGTTCTTGATCTTTGGATGAACGAAGTGGTACCCAATTTAAGAAAGAATCATATTGATATTTGCGATTATTCAAATCTCTCTGATGAAGAAGTAAATATTTTAACTGAGTATTTTAAGAAAGAAATTTATCCGGTCCTTACTCCTCTTGCCTTT
>DATFVA010000308.1:0-2361 GCA_035260565.1 Ignavibacteriaceae bacterium
CCTTGGTTCTGATAGTCATACTCCTGCGGGAGGCGCCCTTGGAATGCTTGCAATAGGAGCGGGAGGACTTGAAGTCGCACTGGCAATGGCGGGAGAGCCGCTTTATATTAAAATGCCGAAAATTTGGGGAGTGAAACTAACCGGCAAGCTTCCTGGTTGGGTTTCTGCCAAGGACGTAATCCTTGAGATGCTAAGAAGGCACGATGTTGACGGCGGAATAAATAAAATAGTTGAGTATTATGGCCCGGGTTTACAAAACCTTACAGCGATGGACCGGCATGTTATTGCAAATATGGGCACTGAACTGGGAGCAACTACCACAGTTTTTCCATCAGATGAGGAAATAAAAAGATTTCTGAGAACACAGCAGAGAGAAAAAGATTGGAAGCAGCTGACTGCTGATGAAGGTGCGGAATACGACGAGTATGAAGAATTAAATCTTTCTGACCTGGAACCATTAATTGCACTTCCCGGTAGTCCCGGAAAAGTTGTTCCTGTGAGAGAAGTTGCCGGGAGTGAAATTTACCAGACTTATATAGGGTCATCTGCAAACCCTGGTTTAAGGGATTTTGCTATTGCTGCTTTAATGGTTGACGGCAAGCAGATAAACGATAAAGTTTCTTTTGATATAAATCCTACATCCCGTCAGATCCTTGAGAACCTTATCTCGAGCGGTCTGCTCGGTAAACTGATTCACGCAGGAGCCAGACTTCACCAGGCAGGATGCAACGGCTGTATAGGTATGGGGCAGGCGCCCGCAACAGATAAGATCAGTCTCCGTACGGTTCCCCGTAATTTTCCCGGCCGGTCAGGAACCAGAGAGGATAAAGTTTATTTATGTTCACCTGAAACCGCCGCTGCTTCTGCATTGACAGGAGTGATAACTGATCCGCGCACTCTTGGAATGGATTATCCTCAGTATAAAGAACCGGAAAAAATAACTATCAACATCGAAATGCTTGTTCCGCCTGCTGCAGGCAAAGATATAGAAATTGAAAAGGGTCCTAATATAAAGCCTTTGCCCCCTTTCACTCCGATTCCCGACAACTTTGAAGGAACAGTTCTTCTTAAAGCCGGCAATAATATTTCAACTGATGAAATTATGCCTGCAGGTGCAAAGGTGCTTCCCTACCGAAGCAACATTCCTGAGATAAGTAAATTTGTTTTCAGCCGGATTGATGAATCTTTTTATGATAGAGCATTAGAATATAAAGAAGAAGGATTTTTTGTAATAGGCGGAGAGAATTACGGGCAGGGATCCAGTCGTGAACATGCAGCTTTGGCACCGCGTTACCTTGGATTGAGAGTAGTAATTGCTGTGTCGTTTGCTAGGATTCACTGGCAGAACCTGATCAACTTCGGGATACTTCCGCTAACATTTGCAGATCCCTCAGATCTAAACAAAATTGAACAGGGGGATATCCTTTCATTGGCAAATCTTATTGATACCATAAAAAAAGGTTATAAGATAGTAGTTAAAGACAAAACCAAAAACCTGAATATTCCTGCAAATCACGCGATGAGTAAAAGGCAGGTTGAAATGATTATTCACGGAAGCCTTATTGAACTTGTTAAGAACAAGTTTAAAAAAGAAGTTGGGGATTAGCTTGTCTTTCTACCTGGTTACAGCGCGGATTAAAAAAGATAAGCTTGAGGAGCTGGAAAAAAAGCTGAAGCAAAATTCATTTTTAAACCTTCAACCGTTTGGAAGAGCTCTTAGTTTTAGTCTGCAAAATGCCAGGTCCTTAAAAAATAGTCTGCTTACCTGGGAAGAAGAGGACTATTGCCGTCCGCCGCTTGCACAGGAAAAAGAAGCTGTACTGGATCATTATTTTGAAAACGTAGAAACAGAAGAGGTACAAAAGGGAGAAGGGTGGAAAAAGATATCTAATCTGCCATTGATATTTCCGGGATTTTAAATCGATGACGTCCATTCCCTTGAGGTTTATCACATTTACAGCCGTATCATAAACCTATCCTTCATGTTTAGTTAAGATTAAATTAAAACAGGCAGGAGAATATTTATGAATGAAACATATCTGGTATTGAAAGGTATTTTTGGGCTTGATACTCAGACTGTAAACATCTGGCAGATGGCAATGAGGGCTGCCTTTATCTATATATCTTCGCTAATAATAATAAGGTTCGGCAACAAAAGATTCCTGGGTAAAAATACTGCTTTTGATTTCGTGATCGGTATTGTTATAGGATCGGTATTCAGCAGGGCAATTAACGGGAACGGTCAGCTCTTTGTTACTATCTCAGCCGGCGTTACACTGGTACTGCTGCACTGGTTATTTGCGGTAATTTCATTAAATCACAAAGGCTTTGCAAACCTTGTAAAGGGGAAGACTTCAGTTA
>DATFVA010000309.1:0-4849 GCA_035260565.1 Ignavibacteriaceae bacterium
TCATCTTTTCATTCTCACAGCTTCTTAACCTCTCAGGTCAGGAGACCTGAGCTACGCTACTGGTTGCAACGAACTTATCTTCTTACCTTCTTAATTTCTCATCTTCTCATCCTCACAGCTTCTTAACCTCTCAGGTCAGGAGACCTGAGCTACGCTACTGGTTGCAACGAACTTATCTTCTTACCTTCTTACCTTCTCATCTTCTCATCCTCACACCTTCTTAACCTCTCAGGTCAGGAGACCTGAGCTACGCTACTGGTTGCAACGAACTTGTCTTCTTACCTTCTCATCTTCTCATCCTCACACCTTCTTAACCTCTCAGGTCAGGAAACCTGAGCTACGCTACTGGTTGCAACTAACTTATCTTCTTACCTTCTTACCTTCCCATCTTCTCATCCTCACACCTTCTTAACATCTCAGGTCGGGAGACCTGAGCTACGATACTGGTTGGAGAGATTCCAACTTGATGAATATACCGGTCGAGACGCCGCTATAGACTATCCTTTATCGTTCATCGGAAGTAGGGGGATTCAAAAATGAAAGGGGTAATTTTTCAATTTTGTTCTAAAACTTAAATTATTTTGGAGTAATAGATTTAATTTGTATAGCAGTGAAAATGAAGACAAAAAGTCAGAACCAGATGGGCGTTAAGCTGAAAACTGCTTATTTTAATTGTTCTTCAGCTGAAATTTTATGCGGACAAATTAATGACAATACAAACCTGGCAATGGATAATTTTAATTTTGTTCTCTTTAATATTAATAATTATCACACCCTATGTAAAAGATAATGAAGGTTTCTACAGAGGTTCATCCAAGAAGACAGAAAAGCCGGGTTTTATTATGCTTACGTTCAGCCTGGTTATTTCATGGATATTTGCCAAATCTATCACTAACGCAGCCAACCTGGGACTCAGCTTTGGAATTGTCGGCGGTGCTGCTTACGCCTCGTACTATTTTTCATTTCTTGTTGCGGGAATAGTAATTTATAAAATGAGAACCAGATTAAAAGTTGTAAGTCTGCACCAGTTTTTAGATAAGAAATTCGGACGCACAGCTGTAAAGGTATTTACCCTGGTAATTTCAATAAGATTGTTAAATGAAGTCTGGTCTAATAGCGAGGTAATAGGCAGCTACTTTGGACCCGCCGGTTCCACACCTTACATAATTTCTATCGCAGTCTTTACAATTTTAACTCTCGCATATGCCCTGAAGGGAGGGCTGCGGAGCTCTTTAATAACAGATCTTCTGCAGATGTCGTTATTCGTTATCCTTCTTCTGATCATTTTAAGCATAATTATTCCTGAAGGAGGATCGGTTTCAAATTTTGTTTCAGGCGGGGAGTGGTCAATGTCAACCGGAGTTAATCTCCTGTTGGCTGCTCTCCTGCAGGTTTTCAGTTATCCTTTTCACGACCCTGTATTAACCGACCGTGGATTTATTTCAGATGAAAAGACCACATTAAAAAGTTATATAGCCTCAACGGTTATTGGTTTCTCAGTTATTTTACTGTTCAGCTTCGTGGGTATTTATGCAGGTATGCTGGGATTAAAGGGACAGGCTGCCGTAGAGGTATCAAAAACACTCGGAGTATTTACAACTATTATTATGAATTTTATAATGATCACATCGGCATCTTCAACAATTGATTCTACCTTCGCATCTGTTTCAAAAATGGTTGTTATAGATCTCGGCAGCAAAAAATTTGCAACTGTTGCCAGGGGAAGATTAATTATGGTTATTGCCGCCATAACAGGAACTATCCCGCTGCTCTTTTCCCCCGAGATTTTATCGGCTACCACAATAAGCGGAACGATGGTTTTAGGTCTGGCACCGGTATTTATTTTCTGGAAACTGCCTGCGCCGGAAATATCTTTTCATCTTGCTGTATGGACCGGTGTGGCCTCAGGTATTATTTTAGCCTTCGGTTTATTGCCGGAATCATTATACATTAGCAGCGGAAAATATGCAGATCTTCTGTCGATAAACGTCTATGCAACTGGATTAATATTAATCCTTTACTTAGTACCTGCATTTGCTATGAAAAATGAGAAGGCTGTACTCCAAATCCAGAATCTGAAAAAGTAATAAAGCTAGATGGACCTTACAAAAATTTATGAATGAGAAACATCCGGATATTTATTTAGCTCATTTAGATAATCTCTGGTTCCAGGTAAGCGGAACCATCTGCAACATTGCCTGCAGTCATTGCTTCAACAATTCAAGTCCTCAGAATCATAGTTTTGAATTTATGACCCTGCAGCAATGCAGGTCATATATTGATGAAGCAGTTGAAATGGGAGTAAAAGAATTTTATTTCACCGGCGGCGAACCCTTCGCTAATAAAGAGCTTCTTCAGATCCTGGGATATACACTTAAATACGGTCCCGCAACTATACTGTCAAATGGTATGCTGATAACAAAGCATACTGCACAAGAACTGGATAAGATATCTTCCGATTCAATTTATACACTGGAATTGAGAATCAGTCTTGACGGCTGCACTGAAGAGAAGAATGATAAAATCAGGGGAAAGGGTGTTTTTGTGAAGGCAATGAACGGAATAAAGCATTTATATGAAAACGGTTTTCTGCCCATCGTTACCATAACTAAAACGTGGGAAGAATCTGAAGACGAGCAGGTTATGGATGGTTTTATACGGATGCTGAAAGAATACGGGTATTTCAGACCAAGATTAAAAATACTTCCTTCATTAAAGATCGGTAAGGAAGCTATACGTTCAGGGGGATATGATAATTATGAGTATGTGAGTGAAAAAATGCTGAATGATTACGATGTAAGTCAACTGATTTGTTCAAACAGCCGTCTTGTTACGGGCAGGGGAGTTTATGTTTGTCCTATTTTAATAAATGAAGATGATGCAAAGCTTGGAGATACCCTCACAGAGGCAAAGAAAACTTATAACTTAAAACACCAGGCTTGCTACACCTGTTATTTATACGGGGCGATCTGTTCTAATTTTTCTTCTATAAAAAGAGATGCATAAAAAGATAGGTTTATTCGGCGGAGTTTACAGCAATCATCTCTCATTAAGGGAGATGATAAGAGATGCCCATTCTCAAAACCTGAATGAAATATACTGCCTTGGTGATCTCGGTGCTTTTGGTCCTAATCCCGATAAAATATTTCCAATTATAAAAGAGTACGACATCCGGGTTGTAAAAGGGAACTATGATGACTCGATAGGAAGCGGATTAAATGACTGTCAATGCGGCTATACCGATCCGCGTGATAATTATTATGCAAAGCTCAGCTACAATTATACATTCACGCATACCAGCGAAGCAAATAAAAAATGGCTGAGGGAGCTGCCTTCAGAAAAAAGAATAAAGATAAACGGCAAAAAAATTCTACTATGTCATGGTTCGCCGCGGCAGGTTAATGAATTTCTCTGGGAAACCACAACACCCACGCATTTCCTTGAAAAATTATGTAAAGATTATGATGCTGATATTATCTGTGCAACGCATACAGGGATTCACTGGAACAGAAAACTAACCGGCGGTAAACGATTTATTAACGTGGGAGTTATAGGCAGACCGGAAAATGACGGTACAACCGAGGCAGGTTATACTATTATAGATTTTAATGAAAATGATTTTGAAGTTGAATACAGAAGGATAAGCTATGATTACGAGCAGCTTGCTTCTGAGATGAAAGAGGAAAAGCTCCCGAAGGAATTTATAGAAACAATATTAACCGGCTGGTGGACAACCTGTCTGGAAGTTCTTCCCGGTAAAGAAAGATTAAAAGGGAAATTTTAATTCATAATCAAATATGGAAGGACAGGGGTCCTTCCATTAATTTATTTCAGCAGGATCGGTAATTCTGCATCTCCTGACCTCAATTTATTTCCGTAATGACTTATTTAGGTTCCCAAAGTTCAATCTTATTGCCTTCTGCATCCATGATATGTATGAATTTCCCAAAGTCGTAAACTGCAATGCTGTCAAGTATAGTTACCCCGTTTGCCCGGAGTTTGTTTACAAGTCCTTCAAGATTCTGAACCTGGTAATTGATCATAAAATCTTTTTTTGACGGGGAAAAATATTCATCTCCTGTTTTGAAAGGTTTCCATTGAAGAGAATTTATCTCATCAGGGTTGTCAATTTTTCTTGATTCAAAACTGGATGAGCCCCAGTCATTGATTTCAATCCCTAAATTTTTAATATACCATTCCTTCGTTTCCTTCGGATTGTCGGAATAAAAGAAAATCCCGCCAATTCCGGTAACCTTTGGTATTGTATCATCCATAATTACTCCATTTTGTTTATATGTGCCAATGTTATTGTTGATGTTATCACTTGTGCTGAAAGTTAATACCGGCAACAATACGAGTGCTAATAGCGTAACTTTTTTCATTTTATTTTCCTTTCTATCTTATTAAATATAATTATTTATATTATTTACTACACTAGGACTTGCAGCATACCCGCCGCCGGGAACAGGGAAGCAGCCGCTAAATAAATTTCCAGATTCAGATTAGCTGAGCAATTATTTTCCCTCAGAAGATAAGAGGCTAAGAAGGTTAGAAGGTAAGAAGATAAGAAGATAAGGAGATAAGAAGATAAGGAGATAAGAAGTTAAGGAGATAAGAAGATAAGGAGATAAGAAGATAAGAAGATAAGGAGATAAGGAGATAAGAAGATAAGAGGTTAAGAAGGTAAGAGGTTAAGAAGGTAAGTTGAAATGGCTAAAGCCATGATTTTATTTTTATAGAAGCCCACGAGCTGAAGCTCGTGGCAAGTCAGCCTGAGGGTAAACGGTTAAAACCGTTAAGGTTTGTTCAATGGCTGATGAGAAATCACGCAAACAAGTAAGAAGTAAGA
>DATFVA010000310.1:0-3228 GCA_035260565.1 Ignavibacteriaceae bacterium
GGATAAACGACGTAAGCTCAGAGGCAGCGTGGTTTCATAGCGGAGGATTTCATAAGCGTGGTCTTTGCGGCCTAACCGGCCTTGGCGTATCACGGCCGACTCTTGAGAATTCAGTGCGGACGAGGATATTTTCAATTCCTAATGTTGAAGTAATTCAAAATAGCAGCGTTACAGGCTTAGCTTTTACTGAGAATAATAAAAGAGTTAATGGAGTGTACTGTAAAAATATCTCTGATAATAAACCTGATGTGATGATTCAGTCAGATTTTGTGGCAGACGTCAGCGGCCGGGGTTCACATACACCTTCCTGGCTTTCACAAGCAGGATATGATCAGCCCGAAATAGAAGAGATCATAATCAGAATGGGATATGTTACTTGTTATTATCCCCGCAAACCTGAACATTTACCTGGAATCAATGCCGTTATTTTCCTGGCAGACCCGCCCTCGAAAAGAATGGGGATAATGTTAGCACAGGAAGTGAATCGCTGGGTTGTAACTATAGGTGGTTACCTGGGGAATCATGCACCAACCGATTACCAGGGCTTTCTGGAAGCTGTTAAACATTTACCTTCTCCGGATATTTATAACATTGTGAAGGATGAAGTATACCTCACTCAGCCGGTTCGGTATAATTTCCATGCAAACCTGCGTCATTATTATGAACGCCTCAATGACTTTCCTGAAGGGTTTGTTGTTGCAGGGGATGCCGTCTGCAGCTTTAATCCTATTTATGGGCAGGGAATGACTGTTGCCGCTATGGAGGCGGAAGCTCTTGACAGGTGCCTCTATTTAAATCATCTCCCTTTTGCAGAAAACTTCTTTAAAGATATGGGCAAAATAGTTGATATTTCATGGAAGACTGCCGTGGGAGGAGATTTAAACTACCCGGAAATAAAAGGAGACCGCACTATAATGACGCGCTTGCTTAATTGGTATATCCGTAAACTTCATAAAGCTGCCCGCTACGATGCAGATGTGTCGATTGCTTTCCTGAAAGTAATTAATATGGTTTCTTCTCCTCCTGCAATATTAACTCCGCGAATAGTATGGCGGATCATGAAGAATAATATAAAGTATTAAAAGCGATGCCGGTTTATAAACAGAGATCCGGTTCTTAAATACCCCTGATATTTGTTGAAGCAATACCCTGCCAAAGAAGAAAAATTCCGAAAACAACTAGTCCCAGCGATGCAGCCCCTAACGTAATTCTTGTTACCTTCGGACCAAGGTTCCTCGTCAGCCCGAAGAGAATAATTATCCCGATCTGGCACAGAACAAGGGTAATGTAGAAACCCGCAATCAATAAGATACCATTCATCGAAGCTTCTCTATATCCTTTAATTAATAATGGTCCCATTATTAAACTCCAGCCAAGGTAAGGATTGGGATTCAGAACATTTATGAGTACAGCTTTAAAGAGGGTATTGTTTCCTGCGGACTTCTGTTTATTGTTTAACTTATCAAAATTCAGGAAAGATTTAAATGAATCGTAGGCGAGATAAAGCAGCAGCAGTCCTCCTCCGATCTGTAAGAAAGAGAGGAAACTTTGAGGAATTCTGGTTAATATCAGCAGGATAACTATAATTATCGGGATGTCGCTTAATACCGGCGCAAAGGCAGCCGGAACTGTTTTTTTCCATCCTTTCTTTAAGGTCTCTGAAATTAAAAAAGTCTGGAAAGGGCCTGGCTGTATTGAAGCTGCAAATGCGTAAGTAATACCGAGTATAAGATAAGCCGTCATAAAAAATACCCCGGGCTTGTTTCCCGGGGCTTAATAAAATTCTTTTTGCTATTGACCGGTGGCACTTCTATTCTGATAAGGAGGCTGTTCCGGATTAACAGGCGGATTCTTTTTCAACAGATCTTTAATAGTTTCAACTCCTTTTTCCAGCTGAGGATCAATTCCTTTTGCCAGCTGCGTGGGGTCATCAACTACTTTAATGTCCGGATCAACGCCGTGCCCTTCAGCGAACCATGTCCCGTCAGGGTTGTACTGCCTGAATGTGGGAACAGTGATCCCGCCTCCGTCTATCAAGCCTGGGGCTCCTGAGATGCCTATCAATCCTCCCCATGTTCTTGTCCCGATCAACGGCCCAAGTCCTGCTTTGCGGAAGAAATCCGGGAAGGCATCGCCGCCTGATCCGCTCCATCCGTTTATCAGCATAACCTTGGGTCCGAAATTAGCTACCGGGGGCCACTGCCAGTTGACGCCATCCCTCACTGCAAAAAATGCCAGCGGTTTTCTATTAAGAAGTTCAATGAACCTGTCGGGTATCTGACCGCCGCTATTAAATCTTTCATCGATAATCAGGCCTTTCTTATTAAACTGAGCATTGAACTGTCTCTCGAGCTCGGTCTGTCCGTCTACACCTGTGTCCGGTACATATATGTATCCTATTTCTCCGTTGGTTTTTTCATCAACATATTCCCTGTTAGCCTCAATCCAGGCAAGGTTTCTCAGTCTTGTTTCATCTTTCAGCGTTTCCACTATTACTTTGTGAGCGCCTTCCATATCCGGTTTACTGTTTATAGTAAGCTCTATAGTTTTTCCTGCCAGTCCTTCAAATGCCGCCCATGGGTCCTTAGCTGCATCTATCGGAATTCCGTTTACCGCAAGTATGTAATCCCCTTCTTTAGCGTTAATACCTGAAGCATCCAGAGGTGATTTTACTTCATTATCCCAGGGAGCTCCTTTGATGATCTTTTTAATTTTATAGGCTCCGTTATCAAGCTGCCAGTCGATACCAAGATATCCTGCAGGGCGGGCCGGTGCCTGTTCTTCATCACCGCCTCCCTTGTAAGTATGTGAGGAATTCAGTTCAGCGATAAGTTCCCCGATTATGTAATTTACATCCCAGCGTGTAACAGCAAAATCAATGAGCTTGCCGTACTGGTCTTTCATTGCGTTCCAGTCAACTCCATGCATGTTAGGATCGTAGAAGAAATCCCTTTCAAATCTCCATGTATCGTTAAATAACTGCTTCCATTCATCGCGGGGAATAACCGTCATTTCCATCTGGTCAGTCGGCATTTTCTTTTCCAGTTTCTGTTCGGGTGCAATATCTATGATAAAGAATGATCCGCCCTTGGAAACCATAAGCTTATTGCCGTCAGCGCTGACAGTAAAGTTATCTATATCAGATATTATTTCTTTTTCCTTGCGGCTATCAAGCTCATAGAATTCTATAGCTTTTTTCTGCTCCTTTGTTCCGGCTGGAGGGAGCTT
>DATFVA010000311.1:0-5451 GCA_035260565.1 Ignavibacteriaceae bacterium
GCTAACGGTTGGGCAGGCCTGCGGTGTAGTTTCCATCAGGTTCGGACATCCAACTTCAGGGAGATGAAGAATTCCAAACAGCTTATATAAGCACCACCCCCAAAATGTTGCTTTTATATAATTCATTAATTATACTGAAAATCAGAATATTTTATACTAAGTTTTGTTTAATCTTTCCTAAAAACACTGATGCACAGTTATTTCAGATTTGTAGTTTGATATTTTAATTTTATCCTCCTAACCCCGGCAGAAAAAGTTTACTAACAATTTATGAAATAAATAATGACTGAACTGTCTGATGAATTCCATACCCTTCCTCCTGATTATCAAAAAGTACTACATTTAGCACAGGAGAAACATAAAATAAAAGTGACCATGCTGCAGGAGCTTAAGGGGGGTCAGACCGGTGCAGTACTTTACCTGGTAAGTGTATCACTTCTTAATACAAATAAAGTACAGCACCTTGTACTGAAACTTGATCATAAAAGCCCGAAAACCAGGACGGATGAACTTGAAAGACACCGCACTGCAGTTGAAAGAGCACCAGCAGATTTTTCTGCAAATCATATAGCCGAACTTGCATTTGACCGGGTGGAATTCGAAAATGCTGTGGCTATTTTCTATAATATTGCAGGTCAGTCGCTTCACGAATATAAATCTCTTGCAAGTTATCAGCAGCAAATTAAACTCGAGAAGCTCTTCAGCACCACCTTTCAATTCTTACTGACCAAATGGAATATAAATCAGGGGTTTAAGCAGGCTGTTCATCCTCAAAATGTACTCTCGTCCTGGCTGGGTTATAGAATTAATCCCGGGGGGAATATTGAGCATTTCCTTGAGGAGACCTGCCATGTTAATCATTATACGCCTGGTCTCCTTATTCAGGGACACGTATTCCCCAATCCTCTGAGTTATGCAAGGAGGATTGATTTGTGGGGAACAATCAGACCCATAGATAATATTCTGGGTTTCCAGCACGGTGATCTGAATATTGGAAATATACTTGCAAAGTTCGGCGGAACTGAAAGCGAAATTACCGGCTTTTATCTCATAGATTTTGCTTTATTTAAATCAGACATGCCACTGTTTTATGACCTCTGCTACCTTGAAATGTCATATATGATCCGTGAATTATCAAGGACTACTTTTCCCAAGTGGATTGATACGATCACGCGTTTTGCCGACCGGGATTTACTTGATCCATACCAGGTTCCAATAGAATTAGCCGGGGCCTGTTCCGTCGTCAATTCGGGAAGAAGGGAATTCGGTAACTGGGTTCAGGAAAATCATTCGAGCTTATCGGACGATCTTTGGGGACAATACTGGCTTGCAGCAGCCGCAGCAGGATTGAACTATTGTAATAAATCTATTATTTCTGAAAACGAGAGACTGGCAGGTCTTATTTTCGCAGCCGCTCATCTAAAGCGGTTCCATTCGGCATTCGGAGTCCCGCTTCCTGTTGAAGCAGGACATATTGCTATTGATACTGAGACAACTGTTCCGGTTCTGAAGACTTCGACTTTCAAAAAACGATCTTCTTTACATCCGAACAATCTGCCTGCGCAGACTACGAAGTTTATAGGCCGGCAGAAAGAACTTAAATCTATTACCGACTTACTTTCGAGGGAGGATGTACGGTTACTAACCCTAACCGGTCCCGGAGGTACAGGTAAGACAAGGTTAAGCCTCCAGGCAGTAATGCAGCTCACCAATCTTTTCGAAGATGGAACATTTTTTATCGACCTCTCCTCCGTAAATGATCCCGAATCACTTTTCGCATCTATTGTGAGAACTATTGGACTAAGAAGAACCAGTGATAACTCTCTTTTCGATGAAATCAGGAAATATCTCAGGGATAAAAAGATGCTGCTCCTGCTTGATAATTTTGAGCAGCTAACCTCAGCCGCTGCAAGTCTAAGGGAATTGCTCCGGGACTGTCCGGAATTGAAGTTCGTGATCACAAGCCGGGAAGCATTGCGTGTACGCGGTGAGCAGATTTTTCCTGTAGCCCCCCTCCCCCTGCCCGATACGGGATTTAGAAAACTTGCAGTTGAACAATTAAAAGAGAACGAAGCTATTCAGATGTTCGTAGAGCGTGCATTGATGATCAGACCGGATTTTGAACTTTCAGAAGATAATGCCGGATCCATTGCAGAAATTTGTTTAAGGCTGGATGGTCTGCCTCTGGCAATTGAGCTGGCAGCAGCACGTGTAAATCTGTTCTCTCCCAAAACTTTACTTGAACGAATGGGCAGCAGGCTGAGGTTTCTAAAGGGAGGTTCCCGCGATCTTCCCGCAAGACAGCAGACTCTCCGGGATACTATTAACTGGAGCTATGAAATGCTTAATAGTATGGAGCAACGTTTATTTTCTTTACTATCGGTTTTTCCCTCCTGCACTTTCGATCAGATTGAAGCCGTAACGAAAGATATAATTGAACAGGATGGTTTTCAATCAGATATTTACTCTGATTTGTCATCACTTATTGATAAAAGCCTCATAAGGCGGATGGATAATCCGGATAATGAGCCTCGTTTAACTATGCTTGAAACTATCAGAGAGTATGCATCGGAAAAACTGGGAGAAGACCCTGAGTTTAAGGCCGCAGCTTTTCAAAAACATGCACAGTTCTTTGCTGATTTTGCACATCAGCAATGGAAACTCCTTTCAGGTAATAACCGTGAGAATGCTTTAAGAGAATTTGAATCCGAAATTGGAAATATGCGTGCCGCCTGGAAATACTGGGTAATGGAAGAAAACCTTGAACAATTACAAAAATTAACCGACTCTCTCTGGGTGCTTTATGATGCTAAGGGATGGTATCATGATACGCTTGAACTTACTAATGATCTGTTAAAAGTACTGTCTTCCAACCCTTCAACGGGGGAATATGCACAACAGGAAATCACACTACAGATGAGCCTGGCCCGTGTACTGATGACCATCAAAGGGTGTACACCAGAGGTTGAGGAGGCTTATAAGCGGGCATCAGAACTTTGTCAGAAACATGGGGAGATACCCCAGACGTTCCCTGTATTACGGGCTCTTGCAAGCTTTTATACATACATAGCAGATTTCGGAAAAAGCATCAAGTTAGGAGAACAGATACTTAACCTGGCCAATGAAACAGGTAATGACAGTATGAAGGTTGAGGGACACCTGCTAATAGGTTACGGTCTTGTTTTTTCAGGCAGTTTGGAACCTGGTATGGAACATCTTGAGAGGGCTGTTGCTGATTATAATCCCGGACTTCATAAGACACATAAATTCAGGTTTGGGAATAATCCCGGTATTATATCTTATACCACTTCGGCAATATGCCTGTGGATGATGGGCTATCCTGAGCGTTCATTAAAACTTGCGGAGGAGGCTGTAGCACTGGCTGATAGTATGAATCATCTGTCCAGTAAAGCCTATGTGCATTTTCATACTGGCCTGCTGCATTTATGGAGACAGGAAGCAGAGACCGCCTTAAAAAAAGCTGAGAAAGTTTTAGAGATCAGTGAGAAAAACGAATTCCAGATATGGAAGGCCGTTGCGGCTGCACTTCATGGTGCAGCATCAGTTGGGCTGGGAATGAAAGAGAATGGACTCCGGGAAATTGTATATGGAACCAATATGTACACTGAGCTGAAAACACCTCCTGTATTCTGGCCCTTACTGCTTTCACTCAGAGCAGCTTCATTCATTATGGCCGGTAAATCTCATGAGGGATTAAAAAATATTGAAGAAGCCCTGGATATTATCGGATCGAAATCGGAGAATCCTATGCTGTCAGAGTTTTACAGGCTCAAAGGAGAAGCTCTCCTTATGATTTCAACTGAAAAAAAGATCGAGGCCGAATCATTGTTCAGACTGGCAATAAATCTTGCAGGGAAACAGGGAACAAAAATGTTTGAACTAAGAGCATCGCTTAGTCTTTACCGGCTGCTGAAGAGTAACGGGAAACAGGAAGAAGGATATGCGACTTTATCTGATGTTTATAATAAATTCACCGAGGGATTTACTCTGACAGATCTGACTGAAGCAAATGAAATTCTCTCCGGTTCATCCTTAATCATAACCTGAGCTTATTCTTAACAATAGATGAATTTAAATTGAGATTTTTAAGAATATTAAAATCAGCTGAAGGTGGACATAACAAATTCCTGGAAACTGCTTACCAGAATGCAATTTAGATTTTGAAGTAATTACCTGTTCTATTCTCTATATTGTCATCTTACCGAACAGTAGCCGCCGGGCACACCTTTTTTTGAGAGAACAATCTGCCACAGCTGGTTTTTATTCCTTGCACGGAAGGCTCCTGCACTTGAAAGCAGGAAATACTTCCACATCCTGAAGAACCGTTCGCTGTATTTATCCTTCAGTTCATTCCATCCTTTAAGGAAGTTGCTGTACCAGGCCAGTAAAGTTTTATCATAATCTGCACCGAAATTATGCCAGTCCTCCATTACAAACAATCCTTCAATGGCTTTTGCCAGCAGAGCAGCGGAAGGAAGCATTCCATTTGGAAATATATACTTATGCGTCCAGGCGTCCATATTCTTAATTGACCGGACATCGCCGATTGTATGAAGAAGAAATAATCCATCTTCCTTTAGATTCTTTGCAGCTATATTGAAATATTCGCGATAGTTTTTATGACCGACATGCTCAATCATTCCGACAGAAACAATCCGGTCGAATTTATCGTTCACATCCCTGTAATCCTGCAGTTTTACCTCTACAGGCAGGTTTCTGCACAATTCTTTACCCATTACAGCCTGTTCTTTTGATACAGTTATACCAACAACCTTTACATCATATTTTTCAGCAGCATATTTACCAAAGGCACTCCAGCCGCAGCCTATATCCAGAATGCGCATTCCAGGTTTCAGATATAATTTTCTGCAGATCAGTTCGAGTTTATTTTCCTGGGCCTCATCCAAAGTAGAGGCATCTTTCCAGTAGCCGCAGCTGTAGTTCATTCTTTTATCCAGCATAAGTCTGAAAAGATTATTGCCGAGATCGTAATGTTTTTCCCCGATGATAAAGGCTCTGCGTCGTGACTGCATATTAACCAGGTAGAAACCCGCAAGCTGCAATGCAATTTTATAATTGTGCTTTATCTTATTCTGGAGATCGGCAAGTATTACCCGATAGATCAATTCATCAAGTTGGCCGGACTCCCACCAGTTATCCATATAGGATTCCCCCATTCCAAGCTCGACTTCCGAAACTGCCTTCTTATAAAACCTATCGTCGTGAACCTGCATATCATAAGGATTGTCCCCGTTAATATTTACTCCAGCCATATTGAGCAATTGTTCAACAAGCCTTCGGTATCTTTCGTTTTTCATAATATTTCCCTCTTATATTAAACAAAAAGATTTGCGCAGCTACATGAATATATAAATTAGCAGGATGATATGTTGTAATGGAATGTACCTTATAAAATAAACCCCTTAAGAC
>DATFVA010000312.1:0-2614 GCA_035260565.1 Ignavibacteriaceae bacterium
TCTCTTATAGACTGAAACAGCCTTGAGCTGCTCCCCTCTCCAAGTATTTGTGTTAGAACAGCAATTTTATTCCTGAGATCGTTTTTATAACCTGCAGTCAATTTCCCGATTATTGCATGGACCTGCTGGATCTCTTTATCAATTAATTCTACCCTGGCAGTTATGTTGTTAAGACTATAATACCTTCTTTTAGTGTTCGAGGTACCCAGATCTTTTGTAAAGTATTTTTCAATCAGGTTTATGATCTTTTCATGCTCAATTGCACCGGATGCCGCAATGATCATTTTATTAAAGCCGTATTTTTCTTTAACAAAATGGAATAGATCATTCTGATTGAAGGTGCGTATATTTTTTTCGGTTCCGATTATCGGCAGACTGAGGCTGTTTCCGGCATATAAAATTTCCTCAAACTTATCAAAAATCAATTCTTCCGGGTTATCTTCAATATCATTCAGCTCATCCACTATAACACTGGATTCCTTCTTAATTTCAATGGGCTTAAAAGTCGGGCTCTGTATCATATCAGCTAAAACGTCAAATGTTTTCCCGATGTGATTTGCAAGTCCTCTGCCGTAATAACATGTATGTTCTTTAGAGGTGAATGCATTTAAATAACCGCCGGTCGATTCAATTTCATTCGCGATCCTCCCTGCCGAACGCTTCTTTGTACCTTTAAAAAGCATATGCTCAATAAAATGTGAAATCCCGTTGTTTGTGAAATTTTCATCACGGGTACCAACATTAAACCAGAATCCGAGTGAAAATGATTTTACGTAAGGTATGGTTTCTGTCAGAACTTTAATACCGTTAGGCAGGATTGTCTTCTTATACTGATTCAAAATATCAAAAATCTCTATAGTTATTCAAAAAAAATGTCTCCAAATATAGAGAATTGACTTCCGGCAGTCAAGGTAAGTTAACTTGTGCGGCCCCCCGCTTTAAGGAAATATTACAAGCCGGATTTCTAAACCCGGCTTGTATAATATATCTCCATTTAATTTTGCCTGATCCCCCGGTTTTGAGCTGAGTTTCGAATGAATATGATCAATCTTCTAACGTAATCGGCAACCAGCTATAAATTTTCATCTTTAACTCTTAACTGCGGTCCGGTTTTCCCGGAATAACAAGCTTACAATTACGTTCCACATACGTCTCACATACGTCTCACATACGTTCCACATACGTCCCACATACGTTCAAATTACCTCCAATAAACATTCAAAATACTCCTCTCTCATATACATTCTACATTCATTTTTTCTATAGCTAAACCTTCCTCCGGCTGATGCTTAATTTATTTGATTAGAATCATTTTGTGATTTTGAGTAAATCCACCGGATTCCAGCCTGTAAAAGTAAATTCCGCTGGCAAGCCCCGCAGCATTGAAATTAACCAGGTAATTTCCTGCAGGTTTAACTTCATTTACAAGCGTTGCTACTTCACGTCCCAGGGCATCATATACCTTCAGACTAACCAAACCCGATTCAGGGATCCTGTAATTGATGCTGGTGGTGGGGTTAAACGGGTTGGGATAATTCTGTGCCAATCCGAATTCTCCCGGCTGAATATCCTGGTTGTCTTCTATTGCTGTCGGATTGCTTACCTGAACAATAGGACAGTTTACATTTGCAGCATCAGGTACAAGGAGGGTTGCATTTTGAGCCGACGCCAGGTCGTGTACCATCCCAAAGTCTGCGTTATCATAGATATTTACATCCCATAAGGGTGAATAAGCAGCATCTCCGGGTAAAGTTGCAGGAACATTATGAGTTCTGCCTGTCGAGTCTGTCATAAATCCTGATGGAGGACCTCCGCCGGGTTCACCCGGATTGATGTTAAAGGTAACAAAAATCGGAGAAAGGGAAATCATTCCGCTTCCGTCAACCATCAATGGCGCTTCAGAAAAATTGAAGTAATATACAACCGTCGAATCATACCATCCCCTCGATAAAGCTGTATCCTCGCCTGCATTATATCGTAGCATAGCCGTCGATCCGTCCGGAACAATAGGACAATTTACAAGCATATCAGTCTGCTCTACCATGTACCCGCCGTCCATTATCTGAGCATAACTCACTATGGTATTGGCAACATAGTTAGCAGGGACTGTAACTTTATTTACTCTCCAGAAATCACAGTAATCCATTTCCCCGGGTATATCGTCTACCACGTTTAATTGTCCATCTACAGGCATCGTCTCGCCATCACGGAAAAGAACGTATATCGGCGCCGGGGTGGTCGGCTGAACATCAAAATTATAGTAAGTTGAAAACTCACCATTTGGTCCTAATCCCTTACTTCTGAAAGGTTCCATATCCATATTAATGGGTTCATTTGGTCCTGGCAGGCCATTCGTGGAATCTCTCACAAATAAGTGACCGGCTGTCGTGCTGAACCTGTCGATACTTGCTTTCATGGCTGTGTCAGGATCGACTTGTGCCAATAAAGCAGAATTCAAAAAAAGAAATAAAAGGGCGGAAAAGAGAAAAAATCCTTTCTTCATAATACTCTCCTTTGTTTATTTATAATTGCTCGTATCTTGCGTTAGTAATATGAACCATAACTATCACATTATTGTAACAACAATATAATTTTAGTTGAACGGTAATATGGA
>DATFVA010000313.1:0-4640 GCA_035260565.1 Ignavibacteriaceae bacterium
GCAATTGGTGAAATTGCTTACTGGTTATGGAAGTCAGGAAAACTAACAGAAATTCCAAAGAAAATGGCAAAACCGTATTTGCTTCAGATTAAAGGAAAGTGGAAAGCTGCTGCTGAAATCTGGAATGAACTGGGCTGCCCATACGAATATGCTCTGGCCTTATCGGAAGGTAATGAGGAATCCATGAAAAAGGCATTGGAAATATTTGACGATCTTGGAGCAACAGCAGCATCACAGTTGATTAAACAAAAAATGAGAGAGAGGGGTTTCAAAAGTATTCCCAGGGGACCAAGAAAATCAACTATGGAAAATCCAGGCGGATTGACAATGAGACAAATAGAGGTATTAAAACTTGTGGCTAAAGGGTTAAGTAATAATGAAATCGGAATGAAGTTATATATTTCTCCTAAAACCGTCGACCATCATGTTTCAACAATCCTGGCAAAATTAAATATTCATTCCAGAACTGAAGCAGCATCGTTTCTTCAATCAAACAGAATTTCTTAAACGATCTCTTCGGATCCGTTACCGGGTTTATTCTACAATATTATAAAATAAGTAAAAAACAAACCGGGTTGGATAAATTAATTTTGATATTCAGGCACAGAAAGAACCTGCATGGCAAGGTACGCCGACCGGTTGATAACGGCAGAAGGGTCTGATTTTAAATATAATATATAATCAGCCTGGTGTTAATACCCTCAAATAATATTGAAAAGGGTTGTCAGCTTCAGCTGACTCAGGACGTTCATTACCTGCTGGTTAACATTATTCAGACTGAATTTTATATTTTTGTTGTGACAGCTTGTATAGGCGTGTACTAAAAGACCAATACCCCAGCTTGAAATGTATTCTACTTTTGCCAAATCAATCAGGACTTCCCCGCTTCCTCTATCGATCGATTCCTGGACAAGTTTCTGAAATTCTTCGCTTTCTACTCCGATTAGTTTATTTTTTTCGATAGAAATTACAGATTTATCCTGTTTATGTTCTGCACTAATTTCCATTAAGCCCTCCTTCTAAAATTCTTTTTCACTAAAATAGCTGTTATTTCTGATTTTTCCATAGTAAGATGCATACTGAAATAATATGATTCAACAGAAATAAAAGTATTTATTCTACTTACCTTTACCCTGATGCTCCGATAATTCTTTTAAAATAGACTGCAGTTTTTCCAGCTCGCCGGCGGCTTTTTGAAATTCCTTCTGTCCCTGGTAATCAAGGTAATTATTAAATGCATCATTTGCCTGCTTAATTTTTTCATCCGTAGAAGTTTCTTCAGGCTGCACGCCTTTTTCTTCTTTCGCCGTAACCTGTTTCACAGGAGTTTCTCCATACAGACCCTGCAGCGCTTCCTGGAAAGTTTCGGCATAGCTGAGGTCATCATCATGCATTACAGCTACCAGGCGCAATTCGGGATAAGCTGCTGTTTCAGCCTGCAGGTAAATCGGCTCGACATAAATTATCGTCTGATCAACAGGAATTGCCAGCACGTTCCCCCGGATTACGTTTGAACCGCGCTGATCCCATAGCGAAAGCTGACCCGATAAATAACTGTCCTGGTCTATCTTAGTCTCAACCTGCTGTGGACCGAGAACACTTTTCTCCTTCGGGAATTTGTAAGCAATAAATCTTCCGTAATTATCCCCGTCGCACATCCCTGCTATCCAACCTATTGATACCTGCCTGTTTTTGGGCGTAAACGGGAGTATCAGCACGAACTCCGATTTTCGTGTTTTAGGAAGCTGCCACATTATATAATAAGGGTTTACCGGCTGCACTTCATTATAATATTTTTCTGTAGCCCTTATCCACAGATCCTCCTGGTTATAGAAAACGGTAGGGTCTGTCATATGATACTTTGCATACATCAGTCCCTCCACCATAAGGAAATCAATTGGGTACCTGATATGCTTCATTAAGTCTGCCGGCATTTCCGATTTCTTTTTAAATAAACCGGGGAATATTCTGTCCCACACCTTTATAAGAGGATCTTTTTCATCAAAGATATAAAAATCAGTTGTACCGTTATAAGCATCAATAACCACCTTCACAGAATTTCTTATATAGTTAATTCCATCCAGTTCGGGAGCAGTGTTTGTTGATAATGTCCTTGTTGTTTCGCCTTCTTTATAACCTATCTTTTCCGTTGAATGAAAAACTTCGCTATACGGGAAATAGCTGCTTGTGGTATATGCATCTATCATCCAGTACAGTCTACCATCATCCCCGAGAACTACATAAGGATCCTTATCGAATTCTAAAAACGGTGCCAGGGTCCTTACCCTGTCCATTATCTGCCTGTGAAACATTATTCTGCTCTGAGAATTGGGATAGCCGGAGAAGAAAAATTTTGTACCGTCGAACTTCCAGCCGAAAAGAAATTTCCTCCATGTATTTGAAATCCTTACGCCGCCTTTTCCCTGGTACTTTACATCGACATTCTGTTCCCCGCTGGGGTAATCAAATTCAGGTTCATCAGAATTAACTATCACGTAGGAATCAGTGAGCTCACCATAATAGATCTGCGGCTGTTTTACTTCAAGTTCAGGGTACTTGCTTACAGGAGGGATATCTTTTATCAGGAGATTGGGAAGCCCTTCGGGAGTAAAGTCGCTTACCGTTGTTAAAGTAATTCCGTAACCGTGGGTATACTTAAACCTTGTATTAACGAATGTCTGGCTCTGCGCAGGAAGGTTAGATGACTCCATCTCCCTAGCAGACACCATCACCTGCCTGTACTGATTATCAAAATGGTAACGGTCTATATCCACGTCTTTAAATTCATAATACAGACGGATCTCCTGGAACTGTTTATAAACATCCTGCAGAGCGCGCCAGTCCCACAGCCTGATGTTTTCAAACGTAGCGGGGTTATCCTGTACCGTCTGCCTGTTAAATACATCGTTTGCGGGATATTCCTTTTCCTCAATGTTCTGGAGGTTAAAACCGTAGCGAGTAAGCTTTATATTATTTTCAATATAAGGTCTTTCATATGTTATCTCGTTCGGGACAACCCGCAGCCACTGGAAAAGACCAGGGATAGCCGTAAGCCCTATAAACCAGATGCCGATGAGTGTAACCAGGACAGAGATAACCAGAACGGGTTCGGAACCGATGTTCCTTATTTTCAGCCGCGAATAAAATTTCTGAAGCATCACACGTGCAGGTTTTATCAGCAAAGCAGCGGCAAACAAAACCATAATGACGATTATAATATCATATGCAGGAAGGAGGATATTCACATCCGTCCAGCCCGGACCCCGCACTATCCCCATATCCGAAAACATGAGGTCGAACCTGCTGAGATATTTATCGTACGCCAGCACGAGTATTAAGAACGAGCCTGTAATCAGGACGTTAGTGTAAGGTTTGGCTGAAATATAACGGTCAAACCCGGAGAAGTTAGCCGTAAGGTTTCCCTTCTCATCAAACCTGAGGAAGGAGCTGAAGAGAATTCCGCCGAATGAAATTATAGTAAGAATTATAAGCAGAGTATAAATACTTTCAAAGAAAGGGAGCGTAAAGAGGTAGAAGCCGGCATCCTTATTAAGGACCGGTTCAGCAACGCCCATTGATACCCGGAACCAGAATTTCAGCATGATCTGCCAGTCGGAAACTCCCCATACAGCACCACCCACCAAAGCTATTCCCTGCACAATTCTTTTAATAGATTTTTTTGATGAAGGGATCGAATAAGTCAGTAAAGAGACAATCGCGACGGAGATCAGAGCACCGGCAATACCGGCAGCCGTCTGGGCAATTATATACACCCAGAACCTGTCGCCGTAACCGAGATTTTCGAACCAGAGCATTTCAGTCCAGAAATCAAGCGACCAGAAAAAGACTATTGTGACTGCCCCGATTGCGATACCTGCTGCTGCTCTCCCTTTTTTGCCGCCCTTTATACCACTATACGTTATATAAATTGCGAGGGCAAGCAGCACTATAATTATTGCAGTATACATATTTTTTTCTATTTATGTTTAAGAACAGTTCTATATATACGCAATATTCATGAACTATGAAACCTTTTCCGGAATGATAAAAGTTTCTGCAGGCAGGATTTACGTCCTTTTAATCAATATCAACGTTGCGTCATCATCCGGAGCTCCGCAGTAATTGATGAAGTCCTCCCGTATTTTAAAGAAGATTTCCCTGGCAGGCAGATGTTTTGTGAGGATCAGCTGTTGTTCAAGCCTATCCCTAACGTAATTTAACTCCCCGCCCTTCTGTTCAGTAAACCCGTCGGAGAAAAGAAGCAGAATATCGCCTCTTCCCATGACGTTAAGATTATTAAGAGAATAACGGTCCTTATAGCCGAACATGCTATGGCTGTTTTTATTATCGATATCGGCACCGGAGGGGAGCGTGCCGATAGGAACAAAGTTTGTGAAGTTATGGCTATCGATATTAACTATCCTGTTGAATTCATTAGAGAACACAAGGGGGAGAGGGTGAGCTGCGGAGATGAATCTGAACTCACCGTCATTTTTTATCTCACCGTAAATCAGGGTTATGAATTTATCTATACTGGACGACTGATGAAACCTCTGGTTAATAGTTTCAAAAAGATCGATGGTTATTTCGCCGAACATAGTAAGTTCATAACTGGCGCCTACGAGGAAAGCCTGGTGGAG
>DATFVA010000314.1:0-6022 GCA_035260565.1 Ignavibacteriaceae bacterium
AATTATGTGGCAAGGATGGATGGATCTCGCAGTTGGAGTATGGCTTATTATTAGTGCGTTTGTACCGGCAATCCAGACGCCTTCAAGTATGATTGTTGCCGGAATAGTAGCATTCGTATTTGGTTTCTGGGGTGCTGCCAGAACAAATAGCTGGCAGGGTACGGTAAACGGTATTATCGGTATATGGTTATTCCTTAGCGGAATAGCTTTCGCATTAGTTGTACCATGGAACTTCTTTATTTCTGGTGCAGTAGTCGGTATACTGGCAATATGGAACGTTAGTCAGCATGAATCCCCTGGACAGGTACATACTGCACGCTAAAATAATATGCAGATAAAGAAAGAGCCTTATCTCATTACAGGGATGAGGCTTTTTTATTTCTTCAAAAGCTTAAACGCATGACTCCATACATTGTTTTTAAAGCCGTAATGAATCCAAAGCATTGTCAATGCTTCCAGCCAGTAGGCTTCGGTTATATTACCCATATCAATTATACTTTTCCAGCCCCATTGTTCAGCGAAACCGGCTACCTGGCTTTTGGCTCCTTCATCATTACCGCATATAAAAAGATCCGGATCACCTTCTTCCCTGTGAGGTACTGCCATTATGTATGCATTAACTGTATTAAAAGCTTTCACTACTTTTGAATCCGGAAGCCAGGACTGAATTTTCTCCCCTCCCGAATTGCCTGGGGCAGCGTCCAGACCAGGAGGACCTCCTTTTGAATGAGCAAGAGGATTGGTGACGTCCACGACTATTTTTTCCGTGAAGTTTTCTTTACCGGCAAGATTAAGTGCATTCTCTGTTCCCTCCCAGCCGGTAGCAAGGAATATCAACTCACCGAATTTTGCTGCTTCTGCATTAGTCCCCGCAGAAGATTTTTCCCCTGCTTGTTTTTTCCAGTCGGAAAGTTTTGCCGGGTTTCTGCTTCCGATTTTTACTTCATGTCCCAGCTTGCTCAGACCAATGCCCAGCTGCTGACCTACTACTCCGGACCCTATGATGCCTATTTTCATATATCCTCCATAAAATTTTTATTATTAATTGCAGCACAATGCGCGTTGAGAAATTTAATAGTGTATTCTTAAGGTAAAGCTAAAATATACTGCAAAATTAATTACTCCGGAACCTGCCTGCCTGTTTACCAATCGAAATGCAGTGAAGGTTGACAGACAGGCATGGACTTAAACTTTACTGCTCATAATTCTCAACAGTATCAGTACCCCTCAGATTTGCTTTATCGGGGTCATCACCATACTCTTTCAGAGCTCTTCTTTGTCTTAGTAAGTCCCAGTACCGGTCAAGCTCAACCTGAAGTTTCTCAACCTCTTTCCTTTCTTCCAGTGATAAACCATCCTTTGAGTACAGTTTATGCTCTTTATCAAGAAGAGCCTTTATTTTATCCATAACTTCCTGGTCAGTCATCATTGCTCCTTTTTTGAGCGAAAATATTTAAATATCAGCACAATTGATGTGAGAAGGGTAATCTCCCAATGATTTTTATGAGATGAAAGTGGAATTTGCGTATTCACAGCAATAACGGTTACCGTATTGTAACATTAACCAGGCAGACTGCAGCAGAAGTCAGGAAATCGGGGTTTAAGCCCAAAGCTCTTATGACAGAGTGTGGAAATCAGTAATTCAGAATAAAGAGGACTTAACCTATGAGTTCTTCGGCGCAAAGCCGTTATATGTGTATTATAATTTAATTCAGTTTCAGATCCTGGCGGCTACTCTTCTGAAATGATATCCATAAACAGCCATGGTCATTGAAAGTGCAAATTTCTGAGGGTGCTTAAATATTGTGAAAGCCAGCAGTTTCCAGAAATATTCTCTTCCCTCTTCCAGCGTGCCTAAAAGCCAGATCAGCCTGATAAAAGCCTTAATTTCAGTAAACCTGATTTTATTCCTGCTCCATTCAGGCAATTTATAATTATTAAGGAATTTTTTAAGACGGTAGTAGTATTCTTTTTGTGAATAAATAGTATGAATGATTTTAGAATAGCCGGAGATAAGTTCTCCGTAATTCATTTTGGGAATAAAATTCATACTTCCGTCCATATTATTTCCGCTGAAAAAATCAAGAAGTCTGTTTTCTGCCTGCATTCTTTTAAAAAGCTTTGTGCCGGTCGGGGCATTCAGAAGCCCTACCATTGCAGAAACAATCCCGCTCTTCTGTATAAAGTTAATCTGTTCCTGGAATACACTCACGTTATCATTATCGAATCCCACTATGAATCCGCCCGATACTATAAATCCATGCTGCTGAAGAATTTTAACTGAAGAAATAAGGTTCCGTTTAAGGTTTTGAAATTTACCGCATTCTTCAAGACTACCGGCGCTTGGTGTTTCAATTCCGATGAATATACTATTAAACCCGGCTTCGATCATCATATTCATCAGGTCTTCATCATCTGACAGGTTCATAGACACTTCAGTTATAAATATAAAGGGATAGTTTCTCTCTTTAGACCATTTAATCATTGCCGGAAGGATCTCCTCCTTCAACTTCTTCTTGTTCCCTATAAAGTTATCGTCTACTACCGATAATGTTCCCCTCCACCCTATCCGGTACAGGGTATCAAGCTCGTTGATAAATTGAGCTTCAGACTTGGTTCTTGGTTTCCTTCCGTTCAGCATCGTAATGCTGCAGAAATCGCAGTCGTAAGGACAGCCTCTTGAATACTGCAATGAAAGTGATGCATATTTTTTTATGTCGAGCAGCTCCCACTGCGGCACAGGCGAATAGTTTATATCAGGATAATCATCTGAACTATAAACCGGTTTTGGATTTCCGTTCTTTAAATCCTCCAGGAAAGGAGGGAGTGTATTTTCTGCTTCATTTAATATGAAATGATCAACACCAAGGAAGTCTTTGTATTGAGTTGTGGCCAGCGGGCCTCCCGCCGCAACTTTAACATTCAGTTTATTACATCTCCTGATCACTTCCCTGAAAGAAGTTATCTGGATATTCATACCGCTCAGAAAAACATAATCCGCCCATAGAAGATGCCGGTCCTCAAGCCGGGACACATTCATATCAATTAATTTCTTCTCCCAGTCATCCGGGAGCAGCGCGGCAACCGTAATCAATCCAAGAGGAGGCTCAGGTGCTTTTTTGGATACAAACTTTAAGGCGTCTTTGAAACTCCAGAAGGAAGAAGGAGTTTCGGGATAAACCAGCAGTACTTTCATAACTAATTCCCCGCTATTATTAAAATTTATTTCAGTTTCAATAATGCAGAAATAATTTATTATTGTTTGTAAAAGTAATGTAAAAGATGAATTATGAAGTTTGACCTTCATTTGAGATTAAGTGATATTATACCGGAGGAAATATTTTAAGTACGAGACAGGGCAGAGTATGAGAGGCAAACACTCTCTTTTTTACCACATCTTAATATTTATTATAGCTCAGATTGTGTGGCTGTCTCTCCTTGGCATATGGATATACTGGTACGTCTCAAATTATATTATCTATGAAAAGGTGGGTGACCAGGTTTCCCCGCAGCTTCTTTACGATGTTCAGAATGCCTTGCCGTTTGTTCTTGGATTAATACTCCTGATCGGGCTATCCTTTTTTACTTCCGTGATCTTCAGGGATCTGAACGTACAGCTCAGGTTAAGAGAACTGTATGATAATTTTATTGGAAATGTGACACACGAGCTTAAGTCCCCTCTCTCCTCCATCCAGTTGTATCTTGAGACGATGAAGCAAAGGGATGTCCCGCCGGATAAACAGAAAGAATTTCTGAATATAATGCTGAAGGATGCTGACCGCTTACAGAGATTGATAAATTCAATCCTTGAAATATCTGCGCACGAAAGCAAAAAGACACTGCAGAATTATCAAGTCTGCCCTGCTGATCAGCTTCTCAAGACCATCATGGAAGAATCCTTTGAGAGGTTTCGTATCAAAAAGGAGAATTATAAAATAACAGGGAGTGTGCCGTGCGAAATTGCTGCAGCTAAAGAATCATTGAAGATCGTTTTTGATAACCTTGCGGATAATGCAGTGAAATATTCCCCGGATGACATTGATATTAATGTGAAGCTGAGCTGTACTTCAAATAAGCTGACAATCGATTTTTCCGATAAAGGAATTGGAATTCCACTGACTGAAAAGAATAAAATATTCAGGAAATTCTACAGGATAAAAAATAAGGAGATCCCGAACGTGAAAGGAACAGGGCTTGGTCTTTACCAGGTAAAACAGATAATTAAACTCCACGGCGGAAAGATCAGCCTTATCAGCAATATTGCGGCCCGCGGGGCATCCTTCAGAATCGAGCTTCCGGTTTACACCGGATCGGATAAGCGTTTAATAAAAGGCAGGCAGGAAAGTAATGGATAATGAAATTGCGGGCAGCAGAATACTTTTAGTTGAGGATGAAGAAACGCTGGCAGGAGGACTTGAATACAACCTGAGCGCAGAGGGTACCTGGTTACATGGGCAAAAAACGGCAGGGAAGCAGTCAGGTTATTTAATACTGAAAAATTTGATTTGATAATACTTGATATTATGCTTCCGTTCCTGAACGGGTTTGAAGTTGCAGAGATTGTGCGTGAAAAGGATATCAGAATGCCGATACTTATGCTCACCGCTAAAACTGAACCAGCCGATAAAGTAAAGGGACTGGAAACAGGAGCCGATGATTATCTTACTAAACCGTTCCACCTGGAGGAGCTTCTGCTGAGAGTAAGGGGAATGCTTAAACGAAAAAGCTGGTATAAAAGTGCATCCGAAAATCAGCCGGTTTATTCATTTGGTAATAATGAAATAAACTTTGAAAACCTTTATTGCCGGCATGAAAATAAGGAAATGAGGATTACACCCCACGAGGCGATGCTGTTAAAATACCTGGTAGAACGCAAAGGGGAGATAGTTACCCGGAAGGAACTGCTTGAAAATGTCTGGCATCTTAATCCCGAAATTGAAACACGGACAGTCGACATATTCATTGCGCGCTTACGTAAATACTTTGAATCAGATCCGTCGAACCCGGTATTTTTCAGGAGTGTGAGGGGTGCAGGTTATACATTTTCAGAAGAATGACCCCTGATCTCATTATCAAGAAAAATACTTTAATTTTAATACCGTTTTTCCTGCTGTTCTCACCCGATAATAGGCAATTAGACCTACATTTATTTGTATCTTGCAGTCTTTTTACTTATGTATGCTTAGCAATGAATTTTTAACCTGACATTATTGAAAAAATTCCCATAATTCCTCAAATACAAACAAATGAAGCCGAAATAAATTGAAAATTACCAAACAGTTAACCAACCGTGAAGATAAATCATTAGACCAGTATTTCCAGGAAATCGGGAGGTATGATCTGTTAAAGCCCGATGAAGAGATAAGCCTGGCAATAAAAATCAGGAAAGGCGACGTTACTGCTCAGAATAAATTGGTGAACGCTAATCTCAGGTTTGTCGTTTCAGTTGCCAAAATGTACCAGAACCAGGGTTTATCACTGGGTGATCTGATAAATGAGGGGAATATAGGGCTGGTTAAAGCTGCACAGCGTTTTGATGAAACAAGAGGGTTTAAATTCATCTCCTATGCTGTCTGGTGGATCAGGCAGGGTATAATGTCAGCTATTGCAGATCAGTCAAGAGTTGTCCGTCTCCCTCTTAACCAGGTAGGTAATCTGACCAGGCTGGGAAAAGCTTATAGAAACTTCGAGCAGGAGTATGAGCGTAAGCCCACCACGGAGGAGCTTGCTAAAGTACTTGAAATTACTTCCGATGAGGTCGCACATATTCTTGAGATTGCAGGCCGTCAGGTCTCGGTTGATGCTCCGCTTAAAAACGGCGAGGAAAAAAGCGCAACCCTGATGGATGTACTTCAGAATGAGTCGCAGGCAATGCCCGACAAAGCATTAATGACCGACTCCTTAAAGAATGAGGTGGAGAATATACTTGGGATACTGGATGCAAGAGAGGCTGAAGTGCTCAGACTGACTTTCGGCATCGGGTGCAGCCATAAAGCAACGCTTGAAGAAATCGGATTGAAAT
>DATFVA010000315.1:0-8978 GCA_035260565.1 Ignavibacteriaceae bacterium
GCTGAAACAATACCAGGCTTTGTTAAAAACAGAGGGAGTAGAACTGGAATTCACGGATGATGCAATAAGAGAAGTCGCAAGAATTGCCACAGAAGTAAATGAACAGGTCGAAAATATCGGCGCCCGGCGTCTGCATACTATCTTGACGACACTCCTCGACGAGATTCTTTTCGATGTACCTGACAAACTTCCCGAAGACAAAGTCGTAATCACAGGCAAAAACGTTAAGGATCGCCTCGAATCGATAGTCAAAAACCGTGACCTGAGCAAGTACATATTATAAATTTACCTGGACCCCTCCTGCAGGTGTCTAAAAAGTTCTTTTGGGAACTTTGTGCCTTTGAGTCCTTGGGGCAAATATTTAATTTCAGTATATATTGATATTCTTATTGCAAGGTTTTAAGGCACGAATAAAAAAAATAATTATTTATTAGACAGCCCCTGGATAAAAATCAAGCGGTGAATGCACTACAATCGGCAAAAGGTTAACACCTCGATTTATAGGGTGAAATGTATTCCCTGCAAAACAAGATCAACCGATTTAATGGTTTAATTCGGTGTTACTAAGCTGCAGCTCAATCTGATAATAAATATGCACGTTCAATGCATAGCTGACTGTTCCCATCGTTTTTAATCACCCTTCCCATCATTCATATTAACCGTCCATACACAAAATTCTTCTGTCAAAAAAAATAATATCGTAAACCCCGAATCATTCGATAAGTTTGGGGCGTAACTTTCTGATATTAATCTTAGTCTCAAATATTGATTATTAGATTGTACGTTTTCTGTCTACTTTAATATGCAGGACTCGTTTCGAAAAACGAATTTTATTCTAAAACTAATTAACCAGCATTGGCATTCAACTTGATTATAAGAGAGTGTTGATAAAAATTGTGAGGGCGCAATGAAAATAAAATATTTACTACCTGTTTTGTTTATAATGCTTCTTTCAGTACCGGCTCTTCCGCAGGAGGAAAACAGCGAGGCTGATACAACTGACAGCTGGGACTGGAACGACTGGAAAGATTTCCATCACGATATGGATGTCCTGGACGTCGGTTTTCATGGGAGTCCAACCATAGATCTAAGATATGGTATTTCCAATCTGAATCTTGATAATTTCTCCGGTAAGTTTGCGGATCCGAATCTGCTGGAAGTAAAGCTCGGATACACTGATGAAAAGGTGTATAAATACGAAGAGAACATAATCGATTATGATTTCAAGTATCTCTATCTCTCAAATATATCCACTGATATCAGTAAGAATACAGTTTCAGCACCTGAGCTTGAAAATAGTGCATGGAGATTCGGACTCGGTAAAGCCTCCGGCTACGGCTACAAGATAGGAAGCGGAGCTGTTATCCCGTACTATTCATTTGACCTTTCATGGTCACGGCTGGATTTTAAAGATCAGACCGTTCCTGCTGCCGATAAAACTCTTCTAGATAATTTCGATGGATCATTCAGGTTCGGAACAAATGCCGAGGGAGGTATTAAGCTGAAAGTAATCCCGATGCTTACATTTGATGCTTCATATGAAAGAGCTATAATCTTCCCAAGACATTTATTCTGGAAATGGGCGGGAAGTGCCGCAATTGAAAGCATAAGTCAATTCCTTGTTGATGGCTTTGTGAAAGAGATAATGCACTCTTCTCCCTATGCCGGTCCCGTAATGAGTTTCATCCTGAAAAACGCCTTATCTTATGGAATTTATGAATTACGGCAGGATAAAATGAACTGGCCTTTCAGCAGCACCGCCCCTCTTGCATATGATCAGTTCAAGTTCGGCTTCACAGTAAACTTCTGATAAAATACTTAACTTTCATCCGGATGGGGCAGCCATCCGGAGAAAGTTTTGCTCAATGTGACTATAAAATTCACTGGGCAGAGTTGAATACTGTAAAATAATCGGTTCCGGTGAAAATCCTTTGAGCGTATTAATTTTAGCTTTAGTTATGTTAAATGTACTAAAGTTAACAGTTCTTGATTCTTCTAACCTGAATGTACTAAACAAATTCCGCCACTGTTCGGTCTCTGTTCGGCCTCTGTTAGGCCTGCAGCTCCTGTAGGCCCCGGCTTTAACGGCTTCCGCTTCATGTCCGGTTTTCTTTCCTGCGGCTGATATAAATATTTTCTTTATTTCCTGGAGGTGTCTGTGTTTTAAAATTTCCTCCATTGTACATCTCGGGTTATTGGTTTAATTGACTGAATTAATTAAGTTAGCTGGTAAATAAGTGCGGGAGTAAAGGAAAATGAAAAAAGGTATTTCAGCAGTTAGCCTCCTAGTCAGCTTATCGTTCATATTTCTTGTCTGTAATGACAAACCAACCGAACCCTCAGAGACAATTACAGCAAAGCCTGTCGTAAAAAAAACCAGCATCAACTATGACCAGGTAAGTTTCATCCATTCATTTCCCGATACAGCTTCCCTGAATAGTATCAGCACTAGCTATACCAATAATTACACAGAAGAATTAAGGTGTAAAATATTGGATTATATGAAGGGAGAAGTGGATAAACTTGGGGAGGATGTTAATATATTTGACAGCATTCTAAATATAACCGGCTGTAAGCAATCCGGCGGATATATGCTGCCTACATACGCAGAAAAAGCTCAATATGAAAATCAGGATGCCTGGGTTTTTCAGGTGACTTATGGATTAGGAGAGCCAAATTTTGGTCATTTCAGATGTTTTGTATTTAGCGCAGCCTCTTTAGATACACTTATATTTATACAGTGTAGATAAAATCCGAATGGTTTTAAGGAATAAATGGCATCCGATTTCTCTGGTTCAAAGCTCCGTGAGTTATCAATGTGGTAACAATTAGATTTCTAAGGTTAAAAGGTATAAAATACTTTCTTCGCTTCTGTTGCTATTCTTCCTGATCTATGGCTGTGACAGCACTGAACTGCCAATGAATCCTCTGATGAAGAAAACTCCGAGTACATTTGCTGTTTCATCCTGTTGGACAACCCGATAGTTTTCGGCAGTCGTTTAATCTGGTCAAAGGATTCTCCAACTTAGATTCTGCAGCAACATTCAAAAACGCCTGATTTAAGCCGCGAAGTTTAAAGATTGAGAGACTGAAAGTTATTATCTGAACTTGACCTTAATATTCACGATTTCTGTCCTGCTTCCCGTGCGTACAGGTGGTCCCCATGTTCCGATCCCGCAGGTTACATAATATTGTGTTTTTCCTTTCTTGAGGTAACCCCAGTCTTTTTCGTAGATCATTTGTGTGATGTAATTTAATGGCCACATCTGTGCATGGTGGGTGTGTCCCGATAATTGAAGATCGACATTATTCTGCTCAGCTTCTTCCAGTCCGAATGGAGTGTGGTCCATCAGGATTACAGGCAAGTTTTCATTTCTTCCTGTAAGGATCTCGTTTAATGGTTTCCTTAGTTCGCCTGTGAACTGCTTCTTGCTTCTATCATCACGGGCAGCAATATAAAAAGCGCTGTCAATCATAACAAGCTCATCCTGCAGCAGCTTTATGTCATGTTCACGGATAAATTTTGATGCATCCTTTATTCCCACAATATATTCGTGGTTTCCGGTGCAGGCATATGTGCCGTATTTTGATTTAATCCTGAAGAATGATTCACCTATGCCCCGTGAATCAAGCCAGTCCGATTTTTCATCAACAAAATCTCCAGGTATCAGCACTATATCGGGATTAAGGGAATTTGTTTTATCAATGATCCTGCTTAAGAACTTTTCATTATTCATTGTTGTAAGATGGATATCTGCAAAGGATACTATTCTAAGTTCCTTCAACGGGGAAGATCGTTTGTCTAAAATTATATCCAGGTTCTTAACTGTTAATATTCTTGTATTGATATAGCCTGCTGCTGCTATACAAGAAGAAAGCACAATTACAGCTATAAAAGTTCCGAATTTCCAGACCTCATAATTATTTAGTATCGAAACAGGGAAGATTGAGAAGAAGTTATTTAATAAACGCAGTATATCCAGCAGCACTATACTCAGTACGAAGTACAGCATGAACGCAAACCAGAACGACCCGATCCATTGCAAAGCATCATATAGAAATGAAGAAAGCCGATCAGTGAGAAATTTTGAAATGATATAGGATAAAGAGATAAAAAGAAAAACAATGAGATAAATAATTTTAAGATGCGGAAATATCGTAAGTGCCTGCCAGCCGCGGATAAAAATGTAATAGTTTATTGCAGCATATACCGCAAAAAAAACCGAAAAGAATATTAGCATTTTTCTCCCGAAATTAAGTTACTATCCTGTACTCGACTAACTAATAAGTTTGAGTTTTTAAGTCTGCCCTGGTTAGCAGGCAGTTTTGTTTCGTCATCTCTGTCGGCGGTAATTTTTCAGGTTTCTTTTTTCCATTCCTTTGTAATAATTACCTGCTATTTTTAACTTTGGTCAGGGAATTATTTTCAAATTTTCCTCTATTGTAAAATGTGACGGATGGCACCAAAATTGCACAATTTCTGTCAAACGTTCAAAATTAAAGGAGCCGCTAATGGAAAATATTGAAATAGGAGTAGTTCTCTATCTCTCTATTCTCGTTATCATCGCCCGCACTAATTCGAAAAAGGTAGCCCGGCAGATGAAAAAATTCAGCGTGAACAGGTAGTAGAATACCAGCCGGATTCTCAATTAAAAATTTATTTGTACAAATGGTGAGAATGGTTGAGATCTCACCTTTTGTTTTTTTAAAGCAGTATTACACCTCCGCCCATACAAACTTCCTCATCGTATAAAACAGCAAACTGACCGGGAGCAATTCCTGTATCGGGTCTGTTAAGGGTTATTATAGCCTCATCTTTTCCCTGGTAAACCATACGGGACTTATAAAAGTTCACTCCGTGCCTTATTTTAACCAGGTACTCTTTCCCCTCCGCCGGTGCTTCATTTATCCAGTTGAATTTTCCTGCCACAAATTGATACCTTTCCCTGTTGGCAGTATCCTCGTGTGAGATGTAAACTTTATTTCCTTTGATATCCTTTTTTACAACATACCAGGGACCGCCCCCCAGCCCTAATCCCGATCGCTGTCCTATCGTATAATAATAATAACCGTCATGTTCACCCATAACCCTGTCTGAATCGAAATCTATTATTTCACCTTTCTTCACACCAAGATGATGCTTTATGAACTCAGAAAATTTAATTTGTCCAAGGAAACAAATTCCCTGGCTGTCTTTTCTCTCTTTGTTGGGAAGATCCGATTTTTCGGCAAATTCCCTTACCTCAGTTTTGCTGAAATTTCCAATAGGAAACATCGCCCTGCTTAATTGCTTCTGAGTCAGGTATGCAAGAAAGTAAGTCTGATCCTTCACAGGATCCGGCGACCGTTTCAGAAGAAATTTGCCGTCATCTTTCTCAACCCGGGCGTAATGGCCGCTTGCAACTTTTTCGAATGATCTGTCGATCTTGTTATAAAACTGCCCGAACTTAATCAGGCTGTTGCAGAAGATATCGGGATTGGGAGTGCGCCCTTCTTTTATTTCTGAAAGGGTATAAGTTACAACAGTGTCCCAGTATTCGTTCTGCAGAGGGAGGATCTCGAGCGGAACATCTAACTGTTCGCAGACTCCGCGTGCATACTCAAGATCCTCTTCCCAGGGACAATCGCCGAGGAATGAGAATTCATCCTGCAGCCAGATCTTAAGATAAAACGCCGTAAGATCGTGACCTTCATGTTTTAGTATTTTCAGTGCGGCGGAGCTGTCAACCCCGCCTGATAATAAAACTGCTATTTTCATAAATATTATAATTAACCCTGGAATTTATGCCCAAAGGGTAAAGTTGTTCACCTTTTTAATTTATCTGCCGGCAGGCAGACAGTCTCTTTATTAAAAATTAAGAATTATAAAGATACGAAAAGGGGCATAAAAGATTAAGTCAGAATGGTAAGCTACTTCTTCTTGTTGTCTTCCCGGGTTCTCTTTTTATCTTCTTTTTTGGTCTTTAATCCTACCCGCTCAACAACATCATCATAGACTTTGCGGGGTACCTTGCTCAGAAGAATTGTCTGCAGTTTATCGGCATTCCTCAGCCTGTTAAAGAACCCGATGCAGACCTGGTTTTTTCTGTCGCAGACTTTCATCACCCCTGAAAACCTGCCGTCAAAAATACCTCCGGTTAGCGACTCAATATCATTGAAATAAATGGTGAACTCTTTACGCGAGAATAAAAAGTCGGTACATATTAGCTTCTCGTCATCTGCTTCAATTTTATAGGGAATGATTTTGTACAGATTGAGATAATGCTTGTTTAAGAGGTATATCATCAGGAGAAGCAGCACAACCGGTATCAGGTAAAGCAGGTTTTTATCGAGATATACTACGGACGGAACCAGGTAAATCGATAAAATAACCGTAACAGGTATATTTCCGTAACGGTACAGGACTTTATAGAAGTATGGATAAGTAAATTGCTGCATTGTTAAATCAATAAATTAAACAGCACAAAATAAGACATTATAATGTTTAAATCTTATTGATTTACACACTGACCATAGTAAAAATACTACCGGCTGATGTATTTACTGTTTATCATTCGAAACGGATGCTCACGGGATTGTTAAGCTCAACTTTTACTCCCGGCAGATTCTCAACTATCTTCTTAATTTCCTCAAGGTTTTTAGGATTCTGCTGCTTGAACATTTTTAGTTTTTCAGGATTATCAAGCAAATCATTGAAATTGATATCAAACAAAGTTATGCTTGATCCGTTAACATAGCTTGCATTGGTTTGAGTTATTTGTCCTTTTACATCAAGGGTCAGCGCAATTCTCATATCCTTCATGAGTTTCAGCAGTTCATCCATTCCTTCAGTATTGGATGAAGCCGTATCCTGCGATGGCACTTCATTCGATACATCCTGGTCTTTCATTGAAGGCATTTTAATAGTTAATAATGCGGTCTCTCCCGGGGAAAAATCAAAATGAAGAAATTCGTGGGCGCTGTCCTCTTCAAACTCAACACCCTCCATATCGATCTTTGAATTAGGGTTCTGATTGATCCTGAGGTCGTTGATATTATTAAATGAGTAGACTACATTATACCCCTCACGGCCGTCTTCTTTAACCTCTTTCCCGCTGATGTACTTTACACCGCTTCCGTATTTGGAAGTATCTGCTATCAGCTGGTCTTCTTTAAATAAACTGAATTGATTGGTATCTGCTGCCGTGGAATCAAAAGATGATGCAAAAGCTGAGATCATCTGTACAACCTGGCTGCTCATTAAAACCGATTCCTCAAGTGTTCCCGAACCATCTTTGTTCAGGTGAATTGTCGTGTTTACTTCGAGACAGCCGGTAAATAAAACAGCAGTGATAAAGAATAAGACAAATTTGGTAAATGTTTTTTGCATAAATTTCTAAATAATTTGTGTATAATGCTTTAAGATAATGAATGGCAGAATAAAATGGAATTGATGAACTGAGCAGATTCACGAATTGGCGAATTTAATTTATAGTCCAATCCGTTAAAGTATTCCGGTTAAGCTAAATCACCGCTGAATTCTACAGCAGATTGGCCGCTAGCTCTGCCAGTACCGATCTTTCACCTTTCTCAAGGTTTATATGGGCGTATAATTTTTGTCCCATAAAATGATCAATAAGGTACGATAACCCATTTGATTGGGAGTCAAGATATGGATGATCTATCTGGTATATGTCACCGGTGAACACAATTTTAGAGCCTTCACCAACACGCGTAATGATTGTCTTTATTTCGTGGGGAGTCAGGTTCTGGGCTTCGTCAACTATAAAAAATATCCTCTGCAGACTTCTGCCCCTGATATATGACAGCGCCTCGATTACAAGTTTATTATCCTTTATCATATTGTTTATCGCCTGGTACTGCTTATCTGTTTCTGAGAACTGGTCCTGTATTACCCTCAGGTTGTCCCATAAAGGCTGCATGTATGGCTCTATCTTACTCTGCACATCCCCGGGAAGAAAACCGATATCTTTATTACTTAATGGAACTATAGGCCTGGCCACGTAGATCTGCCTGTAGTTCTTTCTGATGTTGAGTGCACTGGCCAGCGCCAGCAGTGTTTTCCCGGTACCGGCTTTTCCGGTCAGTGAGACAAGCGGGATATCATTGTTAGTCAATGCTTCTACAGCAAAGGTCTGCTCTGCATTTCTTGGTTTTATACCGTATATCGTGTTTTTATCCACCTTGCGGAAAAATTCCATTTCCTTGTCAAGATATGCAAGCACTGACCTGTTGGGATTCCTGAAGATATAGTATTTATTCGGAACAGGATCTGTATGAAGTTTCTTAAGGACCTTTTTTGCCTCAATTTCGAAAGGTGCCTGGAATAGTTTAATTATTAAATCGTCATCAAAATTCTCAACCACTTCCTTGCCGCTGTATAACTCTTCCACACTGCTGACACGGTCTGTAGAATAGTCCTCTGCATGTATTCCAAGAGCCTTTGCCTTCATTCTCAGGTTTACATCTTTTGTTACCAGGATGACGGAGGATGGATCTTTCTTTTTCTTCAATGTATCCATTGCGACTGAAAGGATGCGGTGATCGGGGTTATCTTCAGTAAACAATTCTTTTATTTCAGAGCTTATTCCGCGTGAAAAACCTACCCTCACTTTACCCTTGCCTTTGCCCAGTGAAACTCCTCCGTTAAATATGGCTGTCCCGGTAAGTGAATCGAGTGTCCTTGCAAATTCTCTTGCATTGAGATTTATAACCTGGCTGCCCCTTTTGAAATGATCAAGCTCTTCTATTACTGTAAGAGGAATTACTACATCATTTTCCTGGAATTGAAGTATTGATGATGAATCGTGTAAAATAACATTCGTATCCAGGATAAAAGTCTTGGGAGCTTTCTTGTTTTTCATTTGCAATATTATCAGTTGGGTTTGGTTTTTTAAATTGAAGCTGGTTATTTATAGAGTTGGTTTTCCCCGGTGAAGTTTTAAGTTGAATAAAATAGTTAATTATCAAAATTTTCA
>DATFVA010000316.1:0-6649 GCA_035260565.1 Ignavibacteriaceae bacterium
AGGTTGATAATACCCAGTACGGATGGATCCCGCGACTCAGTTATAAACATACAAATGGCGAATTGATAATTGGTGCTGAGTTAAGAAAACATAAGTCGGACCACTGGGGAGCAATAAACTACGGAGAAAATCTTCCCGAAGGATTGACAAAAAGTTATTATTACTATTTCTACAATGGAGGGAAGGATATTATTAACGGGTTTGTTCACGAGGAATATAATCTCAGTCCGATGTTCAATGTTTTGGGCGAAATACAGGCAGCTTATCATAAATACAGACTCTATAATGAAAAATACCTGGGACATGATTTCTCTGTCAGTAATATTTTCTTTAACCCGAGACTGGGACTAAACACTAAGTTCAATGAGAACTTAAATACTTATCTTTCTTATGCGCGTGTCTCGCGTGAACCGAGGCTGAATACTTATTACGATGCGGCTGAATCCAGCGGCGGTGCTGTTCCGCAGTTTAAACAGAATCCGGATGGGTCGTTTAATTATGATGAACCTCTTGTGAAACCTGAAACAATGAACGATTTTGAGCTTGGATCGTCATTCAATGCAGGGAAAGTTAATCTTACCCTGAATCTTTTCTATATGCTTTTTGATAATGAAATTGTAAAAAACGGTCAGGTCGATAGGTTTGGACAGCCCGTAACAGGCAACGTTAATAATACAATTCATACAGGAATAGAATTTTCCGGTGTGTTTATACTTGTAAGCGGACTGCAGTTAACCGGGAATGCGACCTTCAGCAAAAATAAAATCAAAGAAGGCAGAGAATATCTCGGCACTGACGAATCCCTCGATCTGAGCGGGAACAGGATTAGCGGTTTTCCTGATTTCCTGGCAAACTTTGGAATTAGTTATAATTATAGCGGGATGTATTTTCAATTTACCGGGAGGTACGTCGGAGCATTTTTCTCAGATAATTATGATAATAAAATTTCAGAATATCTGGATCAGTATCCCGGATTTATTTCCTATACCGATAACAAAAATGAAGCTTACTTTACAGCAGACTTTACGGGCAGTTATGAATTTAAGCTCTTCCAGGCATTGAATAATTCTAAAGTATTTATTCAGGTTAATAATATTTTTGATACTCTTTACTCTGCAAATGCAATTGGACCCGAATTCTTCCCGGCAGCCGAAAGAAATCTCCTTGCCGGTATCCGGATCGGCTTATAAATTTATGTAATTAGTATCTCGGTGCTGTCCTGAAAAGCTGCGGTGGTTGACCTGTCCCGACGGACCCATCGTACCTCAGGTCGGAGTGTCCCGCTTTACCTGCCTCTTTACTAAAAGAAAGGGCTAGATGTAAATGTGAAAGGCAGGCCTTGCTAATAACTTTTAGACGGGACGAATCGTAGCCGCCGAAAAATAAGTTAGGTATGTTTGTCTATGGATCTGCTGCAAGTTTAATATGAAGGAAAGCAAATTGAAAAAATGCATAATACTTGCAAACGGAAAGCCTCCGGCAAAGAAGGTTATTAAATATCTTCAGTCAACCGGCTATCATACTCTGCTTTGCGCAGACGGCGGTGCTGATACAGCAAGAAAAATCGGTATTATTCCCGACTACATCATTGGAGATTTCGATTCTGTAAAAGCTGAGACACTGAGCTTCTTCAGTAAAAAATCTGAGATCATCAAAATAAAGAGACAGAATGACACCGATGTAGAAAAGTGCCTCAAATTTGCAATCCGAATGCGTTGTGAAGAGACAGTGCTGCTCGGAGCTGTCGGCGACCGGCTTGACCACAGCTTCTGTAATATGGGAATAGTAATCAAGTTCTTCAAGAAGATTAAAGTAAGGATAATTTCGGATAAATCTATACTTACTCCCTATACCGGTGAAGCTGAATTAAGGACTATTCCTGATGAAACAATTTCTCTGTATGGTTTCGATGAAAAAACAAAAATCACATCTTCCGGACTGAAATATCCTCTGAAACGAACTGCACTTCCATTCGGACAAAGAGAAAGCACCAGCAATGCGGCCGTCAGGAAAGTAGTCCGGTTAAAGATTACCGGCGGGATGATTTTTGTGATCAGAGATTTCGATTTGCTTAAAGAGAATGATCTCATTTAATTCTATCGATATAACCATAATTATTCTCTTCTTCGGGATTGTCCTGCTTATAGGTTTCATATCGGGCAGGAGAACCATAGGAGAGGCTGATGATTATCTTCTGTCTGGCAGAAAGGTGGGACTCTTTCTTTTCATTCTGACAAATGTGTCTACATGGTATGGCGGTATTCTGGGAGTAGGAGAATTCACTTACCGCTACGGAATTGCAAGCTGGTTTACCCAGGGTTTTCCTTATTACATTTTTGCTTTCCTGTTCGCACTTTTTTTTGCAAAAAAGATCCGGTCTGCATCTCTTTTTACTATTCCGGATAAAATAACAGAGTCATATGGCAAAACTGCCGGTATGATAACTGCTGTTCTTGTATTTGTACTCGTCTCTCCCGCGCCGTATGTTTTAATGACGGCAAATCTTATCTCACTGATATTCCATACCGGCATTATCCTAAGTCTGTTTGTCTCGGTAATCCTTTCAATGATATATCTTCTGCAGGGAGGCTTTCGTTCTAATGTATTCACAGATTCTTTCCAGTTCTTTGTAATGTTCGGGGGATTTATCCTTATGCTCATTTTCTGCGGAATAAATTTCGGAGGCGTGAATTATCTTTCTGAAAATCTTCCCGAATCATATCTCCGGCTGACAGGCGGTGCATCGCCATTGTTTATAACAGTGTGGTTCCTGATTGCGATGTGGACATTTGCAGATCCGGGTTTTCATCAGCGCTGCTACGCGGCAAAAACCGGGAATGTAGCCGTAAAGGGGATAATTATTTCAATTGGTTTCTGGGCATTATTTGATTTTCTAACTACTTCAACAGGATTATTTGCAAGAGCCAGTCTGCCTGGGGTTGACCAGCCCGTACTCTCATATCCTCTCCTTGCTGAGAAGATCCTCCCGCCGGGTATAAAAGGAATATTTTATGCAGCTCTGTTTGCTACCATTATGTCGACCTCCAACAGCTTCCTCTTTCTTAGCGGTACCACCATCGGAAGGGACTTCATATTCAGGATGAAGAAAGCGGGGAGTGAACAGAAGTTAAAATCATATACCATTGCGGGGCTTGTCATCAGCGGATTGTTATCCATTTTACTTGCTTATGGAATTCCTTCCGTAATTGAAATATGGTATACCTTAGGCTCTTTATGTATTCCGGCTATTATTCCTGCAGTTGTAAGTTCTTATTATCCCAAATTTAGGGTTGAAAATAAAATAATGATCACCGAAATGATTACTGCAGTAACTTTTAGTGCTGCCTGGTATTTTCTGCGGGAATCCGGAATGATTAAAGGGTTCATTTTTGAAATTGAACCAATGATGATTGGATTATTGGCTGGCGGAATAATTCATTTCTATGGCATATTAAGGAAAAGAATTTCTGATCCCTTTGAGAAATAATCCCGCGAACTCTGAACCACGCCTTTAAAAAAATTAATGACATTTAAGTGATAAATCCTGCCTCTTTTTTTTTGTATTTTAGATTGAACCATTTAACGGAATAATGCGGTAGGAATTATAAAATGCTGCAATTTTTTACAAATACTTTAAGGGGCAAGATTCTTTTCGGATTCATCATCATTCTTACTATCATGATTTTCGTGACTTTCTGGAGTATTTATAACTTCTACAGGCTGAATGAATCAATCAAACAGACAATTAATGAAAATTATTCAAGTATAGTAGCTGTAGATAATATGGATAAGGCCCTTGATGATCAATTGAATGCTATAATAATAATTTTTTCCGAAAATGCCTTAAATGGTAAAATAAATTTTGAGGATGCCAAGCAGGATTTTTATTACTGGTATAATAAAGCCCGTGAATCTGCCTATACTGAAAGAGAAGAGATGATTCTCGATTCTTTAAGTAATTTTTATGTTTCATTTATAAATGATTCTTTGTTCAGGATGGATCCGGAAGTTATAAATAATTTTAAGCCGGCAGTTAAAGATTCGTATTTCATTTCAATCATTACCAGTTTAAAACATATCAGGGTCGAAAGTTATAAGCTATTTACTATTAATCATAAGTTTATTAATAACGTTACTGATGAAGTCAATAACATTACTGCCACTGCGACGACCTTTATGATCATAATTATAGTGGCGGGAATTGTTATTGGATTCATTTTTAGCTCAAGGTTTTCGGATTATATTACGAAACCTCTTCATAATCTGAAAGAATCGGTAGAGCATATAGCTAATGGTAATTTTGAGGATAGGGTGCAGATAGCAGCAGAAGATGAAATCGGCGATCTGGCAGGGGCATTTAACAGAATGTCGGAAAAACTTGCTGTATATGAAAAAATGAATCTTCAGAAAATTCTTTATGAAAAGAAAAAATCCGAAGTTGTTCTTGAAAATATTAATGAACCTGTAGTAGTAATTGATAAGCAAAAAAATATCCTGCTGGTAAATCAAATGTTCAGGGAGATTTTTGGGAATTTAGATTACGAGGGGAAAAAACTCAGTGCTGTTTTCATAAATAAAGAAATATTTAGCGAGCTCGAAAAATTAAATTTGCAGGAAAAGAAAAATCCGAAAGAACTGATTTTGAAGCTAAAAGACAGGGCGGACCATGAATTGTATTTTAACATCATACCGTCTGCAATCATTCTGCCCGAAATAGGAACTGAAGGAATTGTGCTTGTCTTAAATAATATCACAAGACTGAAGGAACTTGATCAGCTCAAAAATGAATTTATAGGTAAAGTTTCACACGAATTAAAAACTCCGCTGACTTCTCTGGGAATGGCAATAGGACTGATTGAGGAAAGTTTAAGGGGGAACCTGAGTCCAAAACAAAAGGAGCTTACCCAATCTATGAAGGAGGATTACAACAGACTGAATAAACTGGTGTATGAAATCCTTCAATTGTCTAAGATGGAATCCGGAAAGATTATCCCCGCATTAGAGAAAATTAATGTCAAATCATTCATTGATGAAATTGCTAAAAATTTCAGGCTTCAATTATCGGATAAGCAGATTCACCTTATACTTTCTCTGCCCGGGACCGATTTATGTATTATTGGTGATCCTGAGCTGCTGCAACGGGCAGTTGAGAATATTATCTCCAATTCTATTAAATTCACGGGGAAAAACGGAACGATTAAAATAGATTTTCAGGCGGATGATCACTTCATCATAATGGTCATCACAGACAACGGGATTGGGATCCCTTACGGAGATATAAACCGGATATTTGATAAGTTTGTCCAGGTTAATGACAGTAAACCGGGCAGTGTCGGACTTGGACTCACTATCGCTAAAGAAATTATAGAAATTCATAAGGGGAAAATTGAAGCTGCAAGTAATATTAATGAAGGAACAAGCTTTAAAATATATCTTCCAAAAACAGTACTATGAATAGAACATCCATATTAGTTGTAGATGATGAGCCTAATATTTTAAAAATGATAGGAATTGCTCTTGAAGAGAAAGAGTATATTGTCGAACTATTTGCTGATCCGGTTGAAGCATTGAGAAAAGCGCAGGAAAAATATTTTGATCTTGCATTTGTGGATCTGAAGATGCTTCCGATAGATGGATTAAAAGTCCTGGGGGAGTTGAAGAAAATATCCAGGGAAACTACGGTTGTTCTTATGACAGCATTCGGATCAATCGAAACCGCTGTAGAAGCTATTAAAAAAGGGGCTTATGACTACCTTACAAAACCCTTTACGCACAAAGAATTCTTACAACAGGTTGAAAGAATCATTAAATACCATAAATTGACAAAAGAGCTTTCAAATTTAAGGATTCAAATTAATGATTTTAATGAGTCAAAAGATTTTATAACTAATAATTCCGGTTTAAATAATACGTTAAAGACTGCTGCTGAAATAGCTGATAGTGATATACCGGTGATGATAGAGGGGGAAAGCGGTACAGGAAAGGAAATGCTTGCGCGGTATATTCATAATAAAAGCAGCAGAAGAGATAAACCCTTTGTTGCCATAAATTGTGCTGCTGTTCCCGAAAATCTTTTTGAAAGCGAATTATTTGGTTATGCAAGGGGTGCATTTACTGGTGCAGTAAAGGACAGGGTGGGAAGACTTGAGATGGCCGACAATGGAACTTTGTTCCTCGACGAAGTCGCAGATATACCAAAAGCTATGCAGGTTAAACTTTTAAGATTTTTGCAGAATATGGAGCTGGAAAGAGTCGGTGAAAGTATAGTAAGACATATAGATACGAGAATAATAAGTGCTACTAACAGAGATGTTAACCAGGACCTTTCTTCCGGTGTCATAAGAGATGATTTCTATTATAGAATAAGCGGTGTCAGGTTTAACCTGCCTTCATTGCGCGAGAGAAAAGAAGATATCGTTTATCTGCTCAAATATTTCCTGAATAAATATTCACCGGAGAATGATTACATAATAGAACCGGAGCTCCTGAAACTGATGAATGAATATGACTGGCCTGGTAATATCCGGGAACTCGAAAATGTTGTAAAAAGATTGATGGTATTTTCAAAAGACAAAAGAATTAGTTCTGCTTACCTCCCGGTTGAAATAATAAATTTTGATACCTCTGGAATCCTGCCGTCAATACCGAA
>DATFVA010000317.1:0-9891 GCA_035260565.1 Ignavibacteriaceae bacterium
GCCATATGGGAATGTACGGAAGCGACAGGGAGGAAACACAGAAAGAAGTAACCGGTCTTCTCGGGATAGAAATTAAAAATACAGACGGGGGAATTCTTGTTGACCGCGTTATCCCTGAAGGTCCTGCAGATAAATCCGAAAGTAAAATTTCTGCCGGCGATATTATTACAAAGGTAAACGGCGACTCTGTAAGCGGAAATGTTAATTTCTATTCGAAGTTCGTAAATACAGCTGACGAAAGAATGCTGCTTGAAGTAAAATCCGCTGATGGGAAAACGAGAGAGGTTATAATTCGTCCCGTAGCTAATATTAATGATCTCCTTTATAATGAATGGGTGCAGGACAGAAAAAAACTTACAGAAGAATATTCCGGCGGCAGGATAGGTTATATCCATATTAAAGCGATGGGATGGGATAGCTTCGAAGAATTTGAAAGAGAACTCCAGGCAACAGGTTATGGCAAGGATGGAATTGTGGTGGACGTACGTTACAACGGAGGCGGATGGACTACAGATTACCTTATGATGGTGCTGAATTACAAACAGCACGCATACACAATTCCAAGAGGAGCGGCGGATAACCTTGCAAAAGATCATCTGAAGTTTACAGGATATTATCCTTTAGGTGAAAGACTTCCTTACACAGCGTGGATAAAACCGAGTATAGCAATGTGTAATGAAAATAGTTATTCAAATGCCGAGATATTCTCTCATGCATACCAGACATTGGGAATCGGAAAGCTTGTAGGCAAACCAACATTCGGTGCAGTAATATCAACAGGCGGTAGAAGCATGGTTGATGGAACGTTTGTCCGTCTCCCCGGCAGAGGATGGTACATAAAGAAAACCGACAACGATATGGAAGATGAACCTGCCGCACCTGATTTTGTAGTAGAGAATGCCCCCGATTACCGTGCAAAAAGCACCGACGCCCAGCTGAAAAAAGCCGTCGAAGAGCTGATGAAACAGCTGAAGTAAATTAATTTCACCGTGGTTATGTCATTTCGACCCCGACTCATTCAACGTACATATGAGAGTCGGGGGAGAAATCTAAAAAATTACCGACGCGCAACTGTCTATAAAAACAAGGAACAAATTTCAATAATTTTAACTTATATTTGCATTAATGTATAAATAAGGTATTTTAAATTACATTATTAGAACAAAAAATGACAAATAAGCAAAAATTGAGACAAATTGAAGATTATTTAATTATTGACCGTTTACGGTTTGAAAATCCCTGGTGGGTAAGTGGGAAAGTAGAAGAGGATTATTCCATTCTACAGCCCCGAAAATATTTCGACCTTTTTTATCCACTCGTGGTTGAAAAAGAAGTGAAGCGGGCAGTTGTTTTAATGGGTCCGCGCAGAGTCGGCAAGACTGTCATGCTTCATCATACTATTCAGTTTTTACTGGAATACAAATATGACCTTCATAAGATCTGTTTTATAAACATTGAAAATCCCATTTATAATAATCTTGGATTAGAGAAATTATTTAAGCTGGCAATGAGTGCTTCAGGAATAGAAAGTCCTGATGGATGGTTCGTATTTTTTGATGAGATTCAGTATTTAAAGGATTGGGAAATACATCTTAAAGTTCTGACGGATAGTTATCCCAATACAAAATTTACGGTTTCAGGATCAGCAGCAGCAGCATTAAAATTAAAAAGCAGTGAGAGCGGAGCAGGCAGATTTACTGATTTTATGTTGCCCCCGCTGACGTTTCATGAATATATTTATCTCAAAGGATTAGAACATCTGATGCGGCCGTCAAATATAGACTGGCATGGCAATGTTCAAAAATTTTTCACTACAATAAATACAGGAGAATTGAATAACCATTTTCTGAATTATATTAACTTCGGAGGATATCCCGAGGTAATATCTTCTAAAAGTATTCAGTCTAATCCGGGACGTTATATTAAAAACGACATCATTGATAAAGTTCTCTTACGTGATTTACCAACTATTTATGGTATTCAGGATGTTCAGGAGTTAAATTCCTTTTTCACCACCCTGGCTTATAACAGCGGGAACGAGGTCTCACTCGAATCATTAAGTTCAAGCAGCGGAGTGGGTAAAAATCAGTTGAAGAAATACCTGGAATACCTGGAGGCTGCTTTTCTGATCAAAACAGTCCACCGTATTGATGATAATGCTAAAAAATTTCAGAGAGCAACATTCTATAAAATATATCTTACAAATCCTTCGCTTCGTAGTGCTTTATTTTTTCCGTTGCAGGCTACTGATGATGTTATGGGTGGTATGGTTGAAACAGCAATCTATTCTCAATGGATGCATCGGGATTGGTTTCAGCCCTGGTATGCAAGATGGACACAGGGGAAAAAACATGGTGAGGTTGATATGGTGGGTCTTGACGTGAAAAAGTTTAAACCTATTTGGGCCCTGGAAATAAAATGGAGCAACCGGTATTATGATAAACCAAAAGAACTTGAAAGCCTGATCTGGTTCTGCAGGAAAAATAATCTTAATACTGCAATGGTGACTACCATTGATAAAGAAGGAGTAACCGAATTGGAAGGTGTCCGTCTGCAGTATATTCCTTCGTCAGTTTACGCATACGTAGTTGGTGCCAATACTATTGAGAGGAAAAGGAATTAAAACATATCCATAGTCTGTTCTTTGTCTGCTTCAGATCGTTCTGTCAACCTCCTTACTGAAAATTTTTTTTGTCTTATTTAGGAATAGCACTGCCTTCTGTAAACAGACTAACAGTTTGTGTAATAATTGAAAGTACAGCCATTATTAAAGCCAGTTGGATCATATTACTCAAGTAAAGAGAATATGCCGCAATGAGAAATAATAATAATCTTACTACTGCTAAATACGGCATTTTAAGGCGGGAAGTGGATTTAGGAGCCAGCCATTTAGCCCAAATTACGATTGTAAATAATGGAAAGACAAGAGCAAGAAAAATTTGTACCCATAATATATCTCCCAACCGATAACCAAAATATGTAACAGATATCAGCATTCCCATTTCCAGGAAGAACACTATAGTTTGGTTAATAAATCTGATCATCTTTAAGATCATGTGTCTGGTTGTGTTGGTAATTGCCGTCAAAGTTAAAAAATCCTTATTTCCATTTATGTGCTTTACAAAGGATCTTACCTATGCACACTTTGATCATTTATAGAATAATGTTATCGTTTAAAATAATCCTTTAAAATTAATTTGAATCTATCATTTATAGTGCTTATCTTTAATCAGATAAAAAAATCTGATATTGAACGGAGTATTATGAAACTCCTTTTTTTTACCATATAATCAGAGTAAAAGGTCTTATTATAATCTCAGAGGCAAGAACATGAAATCCAAAATTTACAGGTTACTTTCATCAATTATTATTCTCACATTGTTGGTTTTAACTTCCTGCGGCCAGGATAAAACAGAAAACAATGAAACTGGCGATGATGTTCAGGCAGTTGCACGAGCAAGGGGTTTAACTCCGGAGGATCTACTGGCTGCAGCAAAAACTTATTTACCAAGCGGTCAGAAGGATGAATATATGATGTTTGCCTCAGGAGGGCATTCGGGACAGGTTTTTGTTATTGGGATACCCTCCATGAGACTTTTAAAAAGTATTGGGGTTTTTACCCCGGAGCCCTGGCAGGGATGGGGATTCTCGAAGGAAACTAAAAAAATATTAGATGACAGTAATCCTTCTGGCACTAAACTTACCTGGGGAGACTCTCATCATCCTGCACTCTCGGAAACAAATGGAGACTACGATGGCGAATATCTTTTTATAAATGACAAAGCAAATGCAAGGGTTGCGGTTATCGATCTGAAAGATTTTGAAACAAAACAGATCATTAAAAATCCGCTGTCATACAGCGACCATGGAGGAACTTTCGTTACCCCGAATACAGATTATGTAATTGAAGGCGGTCAGTATGCAATGCCCTGGGCAGGTACTTATGCTCCTCTTTCGGAATATAAAAAAGAATATCATGGGATGATAACCTTCTGGAAATTTGATCGTAAGGCAGGAAGAATAGATAAGAGTAAATCTTTCGCTTTGGAGCTTCCTCCTTACTGGCAGGATCTGGCCGATGCAGGAAAGCTTACCAGCGACGGCTACGTATTTCTTAATTCTTTTAACACGGAGTTGGCAGTAGGCGGTGATATGGAGGGTAATCCTCCTTTCGAAGCAGGAGCTTCACAACGCGACATGGATTATCTGCACGTCATCAATCTCAGACAGGCAGAAAAACTCTTTCAGGAGGGTAAGACCAAAATAGTGAATGGCTTTAGTGTTATCCCGCTGGATGTACTGGCCAAAGAAAATGTCCTGACTTTTGTGCCTGAACCTAAATCACCCCATGGTGTAGATGTAACTCCTGATGGTGATTACCTTGTAATCTCTGGTAAGCTCGATCCTCACGTTACTATTTTCAATTTTTCCAAAATAAAAGATGCAATTGAGAATTCAAGATTTCAGGGTAAAGATGAATTCGGGGTGAATATAATAAAATTTGATGATGTCCTTGAGGCTCAGGTTGAGGTAGGATTAGGACCTTTACATACACAGTTCGATGATAAAGGTTTCGCGTATACAAGTTTATTCCTGGAGAGTGCTGTCGCCCGCTGGGCCCTGGGAGGAAAGTGGAAGGAAAAAAACGGTTCTGCCGGATGGACCTTAATCGATAAGATACCAATAAACTATAACGTAGGCCATCTTGCAGTAGCGGAGGGAGATAATGTCCATCCAGATGGCAAATACCTTGTATCACTGGATAAATGGTCTATTGATAGATTTTCGAATGTTGGTCCGCTTCTCCCGCAAAACTTTCAGCTAATAGATATAAGTCATCCTGATCAGAAAATGCAGCTTCTCTATGATATGCCAATCGGTGTCGGAGAACCACATTACGCACAGATCATAAAAGCCGATAAAATAAAACCCTGGGAGGTTTATCCTGAAATCGGCTGGGATCCCGGAACACAGACAAAATCAGAATTTGGGGTAACCGCTGGTAAAGAGAGGATTAAGAGAAGCGGGAATACAGTTGAGATCTGGATGACTGCTATCAGAAGTCATTTTACCCCCGAACATGTCCTTGTTAATAAAGGAGAGAAAGTAATCTGGCATGTTACAAATATCGAAAGGGCTAAAGATGCAACTCATGGTTTTGGTCTTCCCTATTATGATTACAATCTGAGCCTTGAGCCGGGAGAGACACAGACTATTGAATTTACGGCTAATACCGCCGGTGTTTTCCCGTATTACTGTACTGAATTTTGTTCGGCGCTGCATCTTGAAATGGCGGGATATTTCATGGTTCAGCCATAATGCAGGTAGTGAACCGCGGCAATGTAAGTTAATATTTGAAAAGTAATTTGATTTAAGGTTGGAAGCGCTATGAAAGATATAGAATTAATATTTGGACCAAGAATTCCAAAAGAATTATTAATCAGGGAAAAGAAAAGATTTCTGATGCCGACAATAATTATCGGCGCTGCAGCATTGATGCTTTTTCTTTCGATCTTTATGCCGTACTGGAAACTTACTCTGATGGCTCCTCAATATCCCGGGGGTCTTAAGATGGAAGCTTTTGTTAACGGAGTTTCCGGTGACGTAGATGAAATCGATGAACTCAATCATTATATAGGTATGCGATCATTAAAAGAAGCCGCAGAACTGGAAAGAAGTCTCAGCATAATAATGATTGTTGCACTTATCCTGCTTATCGCCGCAAGTATCTATGCTCATAGTCCGTTCGCCTTGTTTTTAACAATCCCTGCAATCTTGTATCCATTGGTGTTCCTGGGCGACCTGTATTTCTGGATGCAGAACTTCGGGATGCATCTTAATCCGCATGCTCCTTTAAGCAGTGCCGTGAAGCCTTTCGTGCCCCCCATTATCGGGGAGGGTTTTGTCGGCCAGTTTAAAACTATTGCATCATGGGAGCCTGGTCTTATAATTTCTTTTATAGCTTCCGCTCTTATAATTATCGGGTTGTATTTTCACAGGAAAGCATATAAACCGTTAATGGAAACAGGGTTTAAGGGATGAGAACAGGGCTGACATCTATACTGTTAATATTAGTTTGCTTCCTGTCTAACAGTTCTCTTAGTTCAAAAAACCTGAAGACAGGCAATGGTTATGCATATACTGATTTTCGGGATGCCTTGTCAGCCTCTGAAAACGGGGATACAATTTATGTTTACCCGGGAAGTTATAAAGGAAATTTTCTAATAGATAAATCAGTAACTATCATTGGTAAAGATAGTCCTGTATTCGATGGGGAAAATAACGGTACAGTAATTACAATCGAGGCTCCGGGAGTCGCCATTTTAGATGTCATAATTAAAAACAGCGGTAAACTACTTGACAGGGAGGATGCCGGAATACTGGTTAAGACGGATAATGTAAATATTCAAAGAAATAAGCTTATATCGGTGTTATTCGGAATTTATTTCAGACAGGCTGACAACGGCAGAATTAAGGATAACCTGATAGAGGGGAAGAAGAACCTCGATGTACCCAGGAGGGGAGACCTTTTCAGGGCATGGTATTGTAAGGGACTCCTTATTGAAAATAATACGTTAAGCTATGGAAGAGATTTTATTATCTGGTTTTCACACGGGATAACTATTAAGAAGAATAAAATAAAGGGTGCAAGGTACGGACTGCATTTTATGTATAGTGCCGACAGCCGGATTTTGCAGAATAGCGTTACTTACAGTTCGGTAGGTATGTATTTAATGTATAGTAAGAACCTTACTATAGAGAAAAATCTTATTGCATATAACAGGGGAGCCAGCGGTTTTGGGATTGGATTAAAAGACCTCGATAATACCGAATTAAGAGAGAACGTTATTGCTGACAACCGGGTAGGTATATTCATCGATAATTCACCCAGAAATTATGATACTTATATGAAGTATACCGGGAACGTTATAGCATATAATGAAACAGGCGTGAATGTTCTCTCTTCTCTTCACAACAGTAAATTCAAAAAAAATAGTTTTATTGAAAATTATCAGCAGGCTGTATTGACGAGAGGTCAGGAAGCTAAGAATGATTACTGGGAACAAAACTTCTGGAGTAATTATTCCGGCTATGATGAGGATAAAGATGGGTCAGGCGATATACCCTATGGTCAGGATCAGGTATTTGAGAATCTAATAGAGGAAAAACCAAATCTAAAAATATTATTATATAGTCCGGCAGTGAGTACGCTCAGCTATGCTGCAGATGCTTTTCCGGTCCTTAAACCTGAACCTGTATTGATCGATAAAGCGCCATCTATTCATTCGATCCTGCCATCCGGAATTATTCAGATAAAGAATGGCGGGAGCATAAAATTCCTCTCTTTCGCTTTAGTTCTTTTGTTAATGTCAGCAGGGTCGCTTGTGTTATTCAGATTCAAGAATAGTATTGTAAATAAAAGAAATGGCAGTCACCGGTGATATATGATTAAAATTTTAGAAGTGACAAAACGTTATGGAAAATTAAAGGCTCTTGATAACCTCCTCGCCGATATCAATGATTGTGAGGCTACGGCTCTGTGGGGTTCAAACGGTGCAGGAAAAACAACACTTATCAGATGTCTGCTGGGTGTTACTCCTTTTGAAGGTGAAATCTTCATTAATAATAAAAATTTAAGAAACGATAATAAGGAAATTAAAAAGTCTATCGGCTTCGTTCCCCAGGAAATCAGTCTTCACGATAATCTTTTGGTTTCTGAAACTTTGAATTTTTATTCTCAGTTAAAGAAAACTACTACAGATTCCATAGGTAAATGGACTGAAATACTCGGTATAGATGTCTTCAGGGATAAATTAATAAAAGAGCTCTCCGGCGGTATGAGGCAAAAGCTCGCTCTTGCCATAGCATTACTGGGAAATCCATTAATATTGCTGCTTGACGAACCGACGGCTAATCTCGACCTCAGATCTCGTGAGGACTTCATCCATCTGCTGGGTTTGCTTAAATCGGAGGGTAAGACAATAATCTTCTCATCTCATAGGATGGAGGAAGTAATGTCATTTGCTGATAGAGTTTTAGTTCTGGATAATGGAAAAATTATTGCGGATGCTTCCCCAATGTCGATATATAAAAAATTCGGGAGGAATGGAATACTCAAAATATTTATTCAGCCAAAATCATATGAAACTGCAATTAATCTGCTCAGCCTGCATGGATTTACCAGCTCAATGAATGGTAAAGGTATAAAAGTTAAGGTGGATCCTGACTTGAAAATAGAACCTATCAAGCTTTTACTTAATTCGGGGCTTGAAATAGAAAATTTTGATTATGAAGTCGAATTATTTTAGGTGGAAGTCATGAATGTTGATATCAAAACAATCAGTTTAATAGCACAAAAAGAAATCCTTTTTTCTCTCAGGAATAAATGGTTTCTGATCTATACAATAATATTTGCAATTCTCTCTCTTGGTCTGTCATTAATCGGTTTATCAGGCCTGGAGAATTATGGTGTTTCCGGATTTGGCCGCACAACTGCTAGCCTGATAAATATGATAATTCTTTTTGTGCCGCTGATGGGACTTACATTAGGAGCAATGAGTATTGCTTATGAACGGGAGAGAGGTACACTTCTTTATATCCTGGCACAGCCCGTTTCTTATTTGGAAGTAATAATGGGTAAGTTCTTTGGACTGGGAGTTTCAATTCTAGTTTCTCTTGTATTGGGTTTCGGACTTAGCGGATTGATCATAGGTGTAAAAGGCGGAACAGCCGATTTGCAGGGATATATGCTCTTCATCATGCTTACTTTCCTGCTCGCAAATGTTAACCTTGCCATTGGAATGTTCATTTCAGGGTATTTCAGAAAATATGATACTGCGCTGGGGGTCTCGATTTTTGTCTGGCTCTTTTTTGTGATTTTCAGCGATCTTGGAGTAATAGGGACTTCATTCCTTGTGAATCTGAATATTAACCAGGTATTCCTTCTAACAATTTTTAATCCGATTCAGGTATTTAAGCTGAGTGCCATATTCTCTTTAAGGGATAACCTTGAAATTTTAGGACCAGTAGGAAACTATGTTGTTAGAAATTTCGGGAGCAATCTTCAGTTTTTCCTGGTAGGGATACTCCTTACACTCACGGTAATTTTTATGTATTTCACTCAAAGATTATTTAAAAGGAGGGGAGCTGTATGATGAGGTTATTAGTCATAGTCCTTCTGGTCTTACCATACTTCTTAACAGGCTGCAGAAATTCCTCAGCTGATGTTCCGCCGGAAATTATACCGGGACAGGACGCATGCGATAACTGCTTTATGATTATAAACGAAAAAAAATATGCTGCTGCTGTCACACTTAATAACGGGGAAGAAAAAAGATTTGATGATATAGGATGCGCTCTTGCCTATATAGATCAGAATAAAAAAAACATAATGGGTTATTGGGTTTTTGACTTTCTCTCTGGTGTGCCTGTCCCTGCTAAGAAGGCTTTTTTTGTCAGATCATCAATGGAAGTTACTCCGATGGGAAGCGGGCTACTGGCTTTTTCTAAAAAAGCAGCAGCAGAGACTTTCGCAGGGCGGGAGAACTCAAAGGTCTTAATTTTTAATGAATTAACCAATAATAATTTAAACAAGGAGTAAAAAAATGTTCCTGAAAAAAATGTACGTTACAATTGCGGTTCTTTCTTTAGCTTTTCTCTATTTTAATTGCGGAGGAAATGAAGATTCCGGTCAGGCACAGCAGGAGATCTCTGCTTTAAAAGGAAATTCTGCTGAAGGACAAAAATATTTCGCTCAAACCTGTTCTGCCTGCCATGGAATGGATGCTAAAGGGCTCCCGAAGCTTGGTAAGGATCTTACAACAAGCGCTTTCCTGGCCAGTGAAACGGATGCTGAGCTCCTTGGATTCCTTAAACAGGGCCGGCTGTCAA
>DATFVA010000318.1:0-8195 GCA_035260565.1 Ignavibacteriaceae bacterium
GTGGACTGCTAAATGCTGTATCTTTCTCAAATTTAATCCTGAAAATACCATTATCCTTAGTCTCAAACTGGATAGTGTCCCCGGGATTTACCTGACAAGGAGTTATATTCAGAGTATGATCAAGAATGATAGTTTTGATTGCCATTTTAGCTCTCCCTCTAATTGTTAATGATTTGTTAAAGTAATAAATTGATATAACTTTGAGCCTGATTAAAGGAACCCGCAATAATGGTTCGAGGATTGGATATTATTAAGCATTGACTTGGAAAAGCTTTTTTGGAAAGAAGAAGAAGTGGTGGTTTTCCCTCATATTTAGATTCCGGCTGCATAATAGTATCCCCGCTATGCTTATTTAAAAAACCGGCTTCAGTCGAATATCAACATTAGAATATAAGGATATTTGTTAGTAATAAGCAATACCCTCTTCAGCAGCAGGATTCAATTTGGCGAGGCTGCATTAGGAAATGGATTTCTTATTATCGAAAGTAAAGATGTTCAGAACTTCGGGGTAAATAAAAAGGTCGGCAGGTATGCGGATGTAAACGGGATTAGGCTCTATTATGAAATATACGGGGAGGGAGATCCTTTGCGTTATATTTCAGACCGGTCAATGAAATAATTCAAATGATCCTTCCGATGATTTGGTGTTTTACCAGTTAATAATCAAGGGAATCCGGCGCCAATGGAATTACTTCAGCCGATTTCCCCTCGAGAATTAATATTCTTATTTGCTCAAATTCTCATCAGGTATGACAATTTGACCTTCGCTTGCTAAATACCGAATTCTTCTTTTGCTTCTTTGAATTTCGATATTGCGAAATCGAGATCCTCTCTGGAATGAGCTGCAGAAATCTGCACTCTTATCCTTGCTGTTCCTTTCGGAACTACGGGATAGAAGAAGCCGATAACATAGATGCCTTTTTCAAGCATACTTGCAGCCATTTTTTGTGCAAGAACGGCATCCCCGAGCATAATTGGGACGATTGGATGTGTGCCCGGTTTTATATTTAGTCCTGCTTTCGATATTCCTTCACGGAAATATTTTGTATTCTCCTCAAGCTTGTCCCTTAAATGTGTGTTTGCACTTAGCATATCGAGAACTTTGATTGAGGCCGAAACTATTGAAGGCGCTACTGTATTTGAGAACAGATAGGGCCGGCTTCGTTGTCTCAGCATATCTACAATTTCTTTCCTCGCACTTGTGTAACCGCCGCTTGCGCCTCCCAGAGCTTTTCCAAGCGTGCCCGTTATAATATCAATCCTTCCCATAACTCCATTGAATTCGTGCGTTCCCTTGCCGTGCTTTCCCATAAATCCGACTGCGTGAGAATCGTCCACCATTACCATTGCTTCATATTTATCGGCAAGGTCGCAAATGCCTTTAAGGTTAGCAATTGTTCCGTCCATTGAGAACACACCATCCGTAGCGATCAGTATATTGCTGATCTTAGCCTCGCGTGCTTCTTTCAGCCTTTCTTCCAGATCATTCATATTATTATTTTTATATCTGAAACGCTGAGCTTTGGATAATCTTACACCGTCAATAATGCTTGCATGATTTAATTCATCGCTTATGATTGCATCTTCTTCTGAAAGGATGGTTTCAAATAAACCTCCGTTGGCATCGAAGCAGGAAGTGTAAAGGATAGTGTCTTCCATCTCAAGGAACTGAGATATCTTTTGTTCCAGTTCTTTGTGGATTTCCTGGGTTCCGCATATAAAACGGACGGATGACAGACCGTATCCCCACTTATCAAAGCTTTCTTTTGCTGCCTGTATAATTGTTGGGTTGTCGGCTAATCCAAGATAGTTGTTCGCACACATATTCAGAACCTGCTTGCCGCCTTTAACTTCTATTGTCGCTTTCTGGGGACTTGTAATAATTCTTTCTTTCTTGAACAATCCTTCTTCTTCTATCCCTTGAAGAATCTTTCTGTAGTGTTGTTTTGTTTTTTCAGTCATTATTAATTTCCTCCGGTTTTCGGCAGAATGTCATTCTGCCCAGTTCAAAATTATTTTCCCTGAGTTCCCTGATCTCATTATTTCAAACCCTTCTTCAAAATCTTTATATGAAAAATGGTGAGTGATAACGGGAGTAATATCTAAACCACTCTGTACCATTGCCTGCATTTTGTACCACGTCTCAAACATCTCCCTGCCGTAAATTCCCTTAATATGCAGACCATTAAAGATTACCTTTTCCCAGTTAACCCCTGTGTTGGCGGGCAGCAGACCAAGCAGAGCAATCTTTCCGCCATGAAACATAACGTCAATCATATCATTTAACGCACGAGGACTTCCGGACATTTCAAGTCCGACATCAAACCCTTCTCTCATTCCCAGTTCATTTACAATATCCGGCAGTTTTTCTTTTGATATATCAACAGCACGGGTTACTCCTACTTTCTTTGCGAGCTCCAGACGGTAGGGATTCATATCGGTTATTACAACATTTCTCGCGGCGGCATGTCTGGCAATGGCTGCAGCCATTATTCCAATGGGACCGGCGCCCGTTATTAACACATCCTCTCCCAGAAGATCAAAGGAAAGGGCAGTATGAGTTGCATTGCCGAAAGGATCAAATATTGAAAAGATATCTTCAGGGATCTTCGGATCACAATGCCAAACGTTGGTTACAGGAATTGAGAGATATTCTGCAAAAGCACCCGGCCGGTTAACGCCTACTCCTTTTGTATTGGGACATAGATGTCTTCTTCCTGCCCGGCAGTTGCGGCAGTGACCGCATACTATATGTCCCTCGCCGCTAACCAGCTCGCCGATCTTAACATCCTGTACATTTGAACCCATTTCAACAATTTCACCCACGTATTCATGTCCTGTTACCATCGGGACGGGAATAGTTTTCTGAGCCCATTCATCCCAGTTATAAATGTGTATATCGGTACCGCATATCGAGGTCTTATGAATCTTAATCAGCACATCGTTAACTCCTACTTCGGGAACCGGCACTTCATCCATCCAGATGCCCGGTTTAGCATACTTTTTAACAAGAGCTTTCATTTTTTTGGACATATGTAATTCCTTCACAAGTCTTTACTGAATTGATATTATAGTAAATAATAAAAATAAATTTCCATATTTTGTAACATTAAAATTAGATATAAGCAGGACAAAGGACAAGAATCAGAATTGATAGATTTGAACGTAGTGCATTATCCCCGGAAAAGAATATAGGGGTTTGCTTCAATAGCAGGATTCAGCCTGCCGTAAGAGATTCAGACCCCTGTCAAAATCCGGCTCAGGAACCGGCCTTCTTCAAAGAGCTGATTTCATACCACTTAATATTCCGTGTTATGTACATAGTCAATGCCAGTATTGCTGTTAATCCTACACTTTCTATAAGCAGTGCATAATCCTGAACCTGCAGAGTAATGTATACAAACGAATAGGTGATACTAAGTACTAAAACAAGGATCAGGGTCTGCTTCAAATTTTTGAGGATTGATTTTGAGTAGAGACCGATCATTGTGATTACCGAAACGCTGGCAATGATATATGCTATATCAAAATTTGTTTGTTCGGAAATGGAGACGAGCAGGGTATAGAAAAGACAGAGTGCAAGTCCTATAAGAATGTACTGAAAGGGATGAACTTTTTTGCTGCTTAAAATTTCTACTAAAAAAAAGGTAAGGAATGTTAGCGAAATAGCCAGCAGTGCATATTTGGCTGATCGCATTGCTTTTTGATAATCAGTCATCGGAAGCAGGAGATCGACCCCGAAAGCGCTTGCGCGGAGCCCGCTGATATTCTGATTTCCGATCCAGAACTGCGGATAATTTCTGTTCAATTCAAGGATCCTGTAAGCAGCTTTAAATCCTTTTTCATTTACTACCCGGGCATCAGGTAAAAAAGATCCGGAAAAGCTTGGATCTTTCCACTCAGAAGTTAATGTTACATTGGTTTCTTTCCCTATAGGTATAAACCCAAGATGACTGCTTCCCTGAAGGTGAAGGTTGAAGGAAAAATTCAGGTTATTTGTGTTCGGAGAATCCTGAAATGGATTTTTAACGGTAATCCCCGAAGTCACCAGTTCGGAAATATGAGAACCGGGTTCAACAGAATTTGCCCTGCCGTTCAGGTTTACAATTACTTTTTCTTTGATTCCTCTCAGATCGGAGATATTGATTGTTAGGAATGCTTCATCCCATAAAACCTTATTCTTTATCTCCGTTATATACTTCTCTATTTCTCCAAAACTACCGGTAAATGATATCCTGGAATCATAAACAACTACTTCATAGATCCCCCTATGAAGTGAACGGGGATCGATTTCTCCGTTTATTTCCAGCGATGAGGGCAGAATATGAGCCTCTTTCCTGATCTCACTTAGCTTACCATTTTCAATTATTTCCTTATTGTAAGGTAAAGTCAAAATCGGTCCGTAAATTAGCTGTTCATTCGCCCATTTATCGCTTACCTCTGCAACCGCTGTTTGACGCATTTCCTGCCGTTCATTTATCAGTGATTGTATGAATGACATAGGAATCATGAGCATCAGCATCAGAATGAAAATAGAGAAAAGCTTTAATATCACAGACCTGCGAATGAATTGGCTGAAGATTTCGATGTTTGATTTTTCCTGTGTATCCATAGTGATATCTTTTAAAATTCTTAATAAAAAAATTGATTGTTTATTTCTGTGACTTTATTATTTTTTCTAATACTTTCAGATGATCATTGAAGGCTTTTCTACCTTCTTTTGTCATAAAATATGTTGTATTGGGTTTCCTGTTGATAAATGATTTTTCCACACCGATGTAATTTTCTCTTTCCAGTGATTTTAGGTGTGTTGCCAGGTTGCCGTCAGTAACATTAAGGTACTGCTTCAGTGAGCTGAAATCGAGTTTTTCGTTAACCGCTAAAGCTGACATTATACCAAGTCTTACACGGCTCTCGAAGGCCTTATTTAAACTGTCGAAGGAGACTTTCACTGCTCGTACCGGAAATACATATAAATACCGTACGTAATATGAATTAATCCGAAACCGGCTGCCCAGAGGATAAGACTGTAGTAAATGAAGAAGACTGATATTAGTCCCAGACCTATCTGAATAAGTCCTAAAATTTTCACCTCGGTATAAGTAAATTTACCGGCGCTGTATAATGCAAGCCCGTAGAATAAAAGCATCAGCGGCATAATAAGTCCAATAAGGTTTTTTGAGATTAATTCCAGTATAAATATCCCCCCTGCGGCTAAAGGAACCGCCATATTTAAAAGGAGCTGTTTGGATGCGGCATTCCAAATGCTCTCATCTTTTTTGAGTGCTTTATTTCGGGAAAGAAAAATGGCTGTAACCAGTGCCAGCACTAATACCAGGATGGCAAGCAGAAGCACTATTGTAAGATTTGCTGGTAAGTCTCCGCTGTTGTAAGTTATTTTATTGGGATTAAACCTGAAAACAGCGTAGGCAATGTACGCTCCTGATAATGCATAAATCCCTGCCATAATGCCAGCCCAGCCGGAGAGTGTTAAAAATTTAGAGGAACGCTCCATCATTAAACGGATCTCCTCCAAATCCCGGATATAATCTTGTTTGTCTTTCATATAAAAAGTACTTTTTATTTCAAAGTTAAAAGATAAATATCATTCATGCAAGAGTTAAATTCAAAAATCAGTGAGCGGGTGATATATATTTCAAAAGAAGTGTGGGAAGAGTTCTGCAATTAACGGGAATAGGCAGGGAAGAAAAGAGTGATACTTCAATGAAAGCATCACTCAGGAATCAATAATAATTTTTTTTTCAGATAATTGAATAGAGAGCAAAATCTGAGTTCATCAAAAGCCCCGGGGAACTTTTATGAATGCTCATCTTTTCTTCAAACCATTTCTTGTCGATGCCGTTAGCTTCTGCCGTGGCTCTCAGCCAGTTAATTTCATTATCTGAAACCTTGTTATCAGAAAATGCAAGTCTTAAACCGTCATCAATAAAAGATTCTGCAATTTTTTTATCTGAGAACTTGATAGGGTCATCCGTGATGTATTTATTGCTGAGAAGGCTTTTAATAACATCCTCATAAAAATCACTTGCAAAACCCAGCCTCACAGATATATCCTTAATAATTTTCTTTTCAGAATCAGCTAATTGATTGTCTTTCCTGGCGGTAATTAATAACCCCTTAAGGTAATTGCTCTTATCGATAATTGGTATTTCCATCAAAATCCCTGAATTACTTTTCGATAGCTAAACTAAGAAAAAAAAGAACTTATACAAATTCATTAATTTTTCATTTTCTAATTTAAGTGTTTCCAAAATAAAAAACCCCGCAAAAAGTCTGCGGGGTTTTACTCACAAATATTTTATGTGCCGGTTATTTCAGCAGAAGCATCTTTTTTGTTTGAACAAAATCACCTGTTTTCAGCTTGTACAGGTAAATTCCGCTGGCCAGCCTGCCTGCATCAAAATTAATGGTATAATTTTTTGCCTGCTGATACCCGTTAACCAGCGTTGCAACTTCTCTTCCAAGGATGTCATATACCTTAAGTGATACGAATCCCGGTTTTTGAATAGAATATGCAATTCTTGTTGCCGGATTAAAAGGATTGGGATAATTCTGCTCCAGCCGGTAGTTCTCTGCCGTATTTACACTATTCTCTTCTGATTTTACGCCGGTAGGAAATGTGCTGGTCATCCAGTTGTCAATCATATAATTGTAGTCTGCATACGATGCAGCATTATCCAGCCGGTAAGGTCTGCCTGCAATGTAGATAAATACCCCGGCACTATCTTTATTCAGCCTGAAACCTGCTTTGTAGGCTGTAGCAGCATTATCGTCAAAGATAGGTATGGCTTCGGATGAAGTACCAAGGTTAACGAAATTTACTAAAGTATTGGTCGCAGCTCCTGTCGAGCCGATATTTAGCAGGTTCTCGTCCATTGAATGAAGTGTATCAAGCGTTAAATCACCGGTAAAATTCGTTATACCGCAGTAATTTCTTAAAGGAGTATCAAAGAAGTTTGAACCCTGCCTTGTAGCAAGGAGGAAGTTCCCGCCCATAGTAACGTAATCCAGAACTTGTGCTGCATCATAATAGCTGAGATCCCCTCCGTAATTATTTCCGATCCAGATTACTTTCTGATACTGCATCAGCACGGAAGTCGGGATAATATGCTGAAACAAATCAACCGTCTGGATATTTGGGTTGGAAGCATAATCGAATCCCTGGTCGCCGAATACGTCCCATACATCAACCTGGTGATCGCCGAAACCGGCAGACGTGCTGTAGAAACTTTCCATTTCAGCAGGATAGGTTGCATATTCAATACCATTGACCACAAGTATATCTGAGCTTTTGGTCAGGGTATGAATATAACTGTTAAGAGTACGGGTAAATTGATTCACTCCATCGCTTACGGTAAGCGATACAGTATAATCACCCTCACTTGTATACGTCCAGCTCGGATTCTCATCCTGTGAATCAATATTTCCGTCATTGTCAAAATCCCATGCCCGGGAAACTATTGATGTGGTATCCGTGGCGGTTGAATAATCTTCGAAGTTTACTGTGAAGGGCGATACGCCGATGGTTTCATCACTCTGGAAGGCTGCATTCAGGGCAGTAGAGTATTCGACATCCGTCATTTCAGACTGAAAAACTTCTTTAGTGTCATCATCCTGAATAAAAGCAACTACTCTAAGACTGTCCATATTTACCAGGTTCAGAAATTGAGTCGTGGGTATATAGCCTAAGTCAAGCTCAATGGTTTCTCCGGGGGCCGGAATAGTCAACAACGTGCCTTTCCCGTCAGGAAGCATTTTCCTGGTGATGCTGTAAAAAATAGATTCACCATTCGGCTGGGGACTTGCATAAGAAACAGATTTTTCCGTTATGCCTACCTGTAATTTCACATTGCTGCCGAAGACAGTAACATCATTCACGTCTCTGTTAATCGCAATATGAACATTAATTACATTATTAGAGAACTTTGAAGGAGTAATTACTATACTGAAAGGTGAATATTCAGCATTTCCGCTTGTAACAGCATTAATTAAAGCTGTAGAACCCGAACTGGTGCTGAAATCCGAACCATTCAAATCGATCCAGGGTACTGCATTAACTGCATAATAACCTCTGCGGGTATTATTGTCGGATTTATTTAATAGAAACATAGGGTCGTTTGGGAAAGGCCAGTCGACGTTATATACTATGTGTGAGACTAAACCTGAATTCACAA
>DATFVA010000319.1:0-7138 GCA_035260565.1 Ignavibacteriaceae bacterium
TCGGGTATTATTACAAGGTTCTCCATATCTTTTATTTTGGAAAGAACAGGCATAATCAGCATACTGCTTAATTTATTGGAATAACTGATAAATGGTTCAGTTTCCGCTTTTACTACTGCTGAATAAAAATCCCTGACCAGTCCGGAAAAATCGTCCCCCTTTTTTTCAGAAAAGATATTAAAATCATTTTTAGTTATAACAAAAATGTATATAAGACTATCTCCTTCAAAGTAATCAAGAAGTGCAGTATTAAATGCTATGGATTTTTGAATCTCTTTGAAGGATATTGTCTTTGTCTGATATTTCAGGTTATAATAACCGGGATAATTTTTTTCAAAACCGGAAATTAATTGGTCGAATTGATTCTTTAAGTCAAATAAATTGTTTTCATACTCTGCTGCCCTGATGCTGTCTTTTAATTCTTTTTTCTGATACATCTTATACAGAGCTGTTTCATAAAATGTCAGAGTAATTTTTAATTGCTTCTCTCTTTTTAGCAGGCTGTCGGGAATTCCGGAAAATCTTTCTGCCTTAACCTCTGAAAGGTTTTCCTCAAGTACCGCAGCTTTTCTTTTCTCCAAAAAATCAAATGCCTGATTTTTAAAGTTCTCTTCTCTGGTTTTTTCATATAGTTCTATACTAACTTTAATGGCCTGGTCGAATATATCCTCCGTCTGTTCGCCAAGAAAGATCTTGGTTCCTTCTGCCCTGTACCCTGTCCTCATCTGATCGATAAGATCACATACTGCCCGATAGGTATTTAACGACGCTAACAGGTCTTCTTTTCCTGTTTGATCCGATAGTTCCTTAAATATTTTCGCTTTTAATTTTAAAATATTAAGTAATTCCGTTTCTGAGATAATGGCAGTTAATTCGGGATTGGCGTATATCGAATCATTGTTAAAAGTTTGTACAAGTGAGATTAAACCTTTCTGACAATAGCTCAATGCTTCCCGGTAATCCTTATTTAACTCATAGACTTCGGCCAGGCGCTTAAAAGCTATGCCCGTATAAATATTTTTCTCACCGTATAGCTGTGTTCCGAGTTCAGCTGTTTTATTCAGGTAAAATATTGCACTACCGGGATCACCCTTTTCTTTATATATTTTTCCAAGGTTAGTATAAATGTTCAAAAATGAATGGTATTGTCCTTTCGCAAAAGTTCGTTCAAGGTCAAGTGATTTTTGACAGTATTCCAGTGCATTATCATAATCGTGCAGATAATAATAACTATTTCCAATGTGGTTTAAAGTACTGGCTACCAGCGGGTGGGACTCACCAAAAGCCTTGATTCTTATGGCTAATGCCTTCTTAAAATAGTCAAGGGCTTTGGCGTATTCTTTTTCCTGAGCATAAACTATTCCGATATTATCATAGCTGCTTGCAATGTACGGATGATTTTCATCGAGCACACTCTGCCTTATAGATAATGCTTTCTGATGATATTCCAGTGCTTTATAATAATCGCCCTTATCGAGGTAAGCATTTCCGATATTATTATATGTTTTTGCTAAAGACAGCTGGTCAATTTCTTTAGCCTGGAGATCGATCTCCAGCTCCTTCTGATAATATTCGAGGGCTTTATCATAATCCCCGATCTCATCATAATTAATCCCGAGGTTATCATAACTTGCTGAGATCTTTGTATTTTGAGAACCTGACAACTGCTGTTTAATGGACAATGCTTTTTCATGATATTTTATGGAGGTCATATAATCTTCCTTTGCCCAGGACAAGACCCCGATGACATGGTAGGTTTGGGCTACTTCTATATTATTCTCTCCTAATTTCTCTAATCCATAGTTCAAAGTTTCTTCCATAAGCTTATCCGCCGATTCGTACTTCGCCAGCATTATGTAATTCCAACCAATCCCGTTGCTGCAGGAGATCAATTTCCTGCATATATTTTGGTCTGTATTCTTTTCGTTGACGAAATCATAAATATCTTTCGCTTTTTCAAAATATACATTGGCACTGTCGTACCTGCCCGATCTGGATAGTGAATCTCCTTTTGAATAATATTTTTCTGCAATTGAGGTATCCTGTAAATGGTATGCTTCCTGGGAATATGATTTATAAAAATATGGTGAAATACAAAAAAATAATAAAATTGTAATTCGGATTATCATATGAGTTTTATTCCAACAACTTACAGGGATGCCTGTTGTTAAATAATTTTAATTTGATTGTTCAAAGGTAAACGGAAGGAAATTTCAATCAATAAATGATCAAAAGCAAATATATATCAGCTTTAATGTTTTCCGGCACACTGTGACAGGGGGATGTCCGGATCAGGTGACGGATTCCGGATGCTACCCCCGGACAGCAGGTGAGCTTATTCAGGGCTTCAAATACCTGAGGCCTTAGCTGCGATATAGATTTTAGTTAAAATATACCTTTACAGTCACTACAGAGTTTTTGGGCGTTCTTATTTTTAATCTCTGCCCTTCAAATTTTAATTGTTCTCCGTCTTCTTCCATAAAATTTGATTTTACAACCTTAACAGGCGTTTCGGGAAATTCTATTTCTGCCTCTGTATCTTTGCCCTCACTTTCATACCACTGGAAAATGTAGGCATTCTCATCTTCAGCCTTCTTAAAAGTTGTTAATACCAGGTTCGGAGCATTCATACTTACAAAAGAATGTTCTGAAGGAAGAGTACCTTTATGCACGCCTGTCATAAACGGAATAAGTTTATAATTAAAGTCATACCCCTTATTCACGGTATTCGCATCTTCCCAATTTCCTCTATGAGGATAAAGTGAGTACTCTATCTGATGCTCGCCCCTGTCTGCTGTGGGATCAGGCCATTTGGGGGATCTGAGCAATGACAGCCTCATTACATTGTCTTTTACATCATAGCCGTACTTTGAATTGTTCAGGAGACTTACACCGTAACCGTTGTTTGAAACATCCGCCCACCGGATCGCAGAGACTTCAAACCGGGCCTTATTCCAGGGAGTGTTCCTCTGCGTCGATCTTTTAATTGACCCGTAGGGTATCTCATATGTTGCTTCGGTATCCCTGACTGCCAGAGGAAATTCAACTTTAAGCATGGTTTTATCCTCCCACCAGTCTGCATCCGTGAGGAATTCTACCCTGTCAATTCCTTTGTACAAAATTATATCCTGCCTGAAGAATGAAGAAGGAAAATCAGGCGTCGGGAAATCTTTAACAACACCGGGCTGAAGGTAATTATGATATATACTTAATACAGTCCTTACGGGACCATCTTCTTTCAATTCAATCTTCTTAAGCTTCATTGGATATTCTACACCTGTCCATCCAATATTCCATGCATCCCACGCCGTCGGTTTATCCTCAAGCATCTGAAGCCTGTTCCCTTCTCCCGCTAAAACTTCTTTATTGTTTTTCTTATCATAGATACTTTTAATCCATCCGCTGTCCGGATCAACTGTAATTTTGAAATATTCATTCTCAATGATATTATTTGAAGCCAGCTTATTTCCCGATAAAGATGGCTGACTTTCTTCCTTCATTTTGTAAACTTTATATCCGTAAGATGGTACGCCTTCCGCTACAAATAATATTTTATTTTTATAAGTATCTTCGTTTACCATTTGTGAAGGAATTTCTTTTCCCTTATCATCATAAACTGCATAGCTGTTCAGATCGCCTTCAGGAAGTTCAATTATTACCACATCTTTTCTTTCCCAGGAAAGCGGGTTAAATACTACCACCGGTTTTCCATTCTTCGCAAATGATGTGTTTATATTATCTGCAATATTCTTTAACGCTTCGTTGGTTGTAAAGTCTGCTATATCAAGCGAATGTTTATACGTCTGCATAGCATCAATATATATTTCACGGATTCCAGACCCGGGAAGAAGATCATGGAACTGGTTCAGCATTACTCCCTGCCATGCTTCTTCAAGATCGTCGTTTCTGTATTTCCCTTTGTACAGCAGACTGGAAACTGATGATAACTTTTCAGCATTGGTCAATTTTATTTCGCTAAGCCGGTTATATTTTTTCATATTGGCCTGGGTTGTATATGTGCCGCGGTGATACTCAAGGTAGAGTTCATCATCCCAGACTGGAACATCCGACAGGTCCTGCTTCTTCATCCAGTCCAGATACTCCTTCGTGGTTCCGTAGACAACATTCGGATAGATGTCAAGTGTTCTTAAATGCTGAATTCTGTCGATCATCTCAATGGAAGGTCCGCCGCCGTGGTCGCCAACCCCGAACAGTACAAGCATATTAGTAAAACCGGTATTGGCTTCAAACTGTCTCAGCCAGTCGACCAGTCCGTATGCCTGCGTAATTGTATTTACATAATCAAAAGGAAAATAAGAAAGTATTTTAGAGCCGTCAGGCGATTCCCACCAGAAGACACGGTAAGGGAAAACATTTGTATCATTCCATCCGATCTTCTGGGTAACAAAAGCATCAATGCCTGCGTTCTGATAAAACATAGGCATATTCCAGTTATAGCCGAATGAATCGGGATTCCATCCGATATGAATATCCGCCCCAAGTTTGTTCTTGAAATATTTTTTCGCATAGAGGATCTGTCTCATCCAGGAAGGTCCGTCAATAAGATTGCAGTCCGGTTCAATCCACATACCTCCTATTGCTTCCCATCTGCCCGCAGCCATTTTCTGTTTTATTCCGCTGAAAACATCAGGATAATAATCTTCCATCCATTTATAGTACTGCGCGGCGCTCTGCGTATAAGTAAACTCAGGTTTTTCATCCATCATATGAAAGACAGAGCTGAATGTATTTTTGCATACTTCAATAGTTTCTTTTTCCCTCCACAGCCACGCCGCATCTATATGGGCATTAGAATCGAAAAACAATGTAAACTTATGGGCAAATTCTTTTATGGATCCAAGCTGTGACCTGACCTTATCCATTGATGCTTTGAACTTTTCAATATCCCCGCTGCCCAGGGCATCAATATCAACTTCAGAAGCGAGTTGCTGGAGGAGTTTATTCAGTTTAGTCTTTTCCGCCTGATTTATTTTCGATTTATCAATGCCTGGATCTGTCTTTACTCTCGCATTTGTCTGATAGGTATCAAAACTGAGGAGTTTCTGTCCGACTTTCATACTCAAAGAAAAATCCAGTATCGACTGTCTTAATTCCTTTGTACCAGCCATATCGATCCTTGCACGCAGTAGCCGAAGCGGGCCGCCAGTGTTTATTGCTTTAATGGCAATCAGAAATTTATCACCCGGTTTGGCATTCTCCGTAAGAATAAACTCTCCATCCCATGGAAAGTAGCCTTTGTTTTCTCCATTTACATAGAAGTAGCCGTAATCATCAATGGAAACAAGAAATGTAATCTTCCCTTCTACGGGTTTTCCAAGTATTGTTTCAGGAAGGATGATCTCTTTCCTGAGCCAGCAGGAATCCTCGTAATTTTTCTCATCCACCCTGAGAATTCCCCAGGCAGAATCATCGAATTCTGATGATGTAGGATCCCCTTCTATCGGTTTAGCCAGGTCGGGACTAATCCTCCAGTTGTTAAAACTGTTTGCTGTCAGTGAATCGAGTGCATCCGACAATTTATCAACGTTTGTCTGTGCCATATTTAGAACCGAAAATAATATAAAAAAGAAAAAGGTTACTGCTTGTATATATGATTTATTCATGATCTACTATGGGATTTTTTTAGAAAGATTATTTAAGATTTGAAAGAGACGGGTGGATACGCAAGTTTTAGTTTTCATTTTGCAAATCTAAATAAAACCAGCATTATTATTTAATCTTTGGTAATCCTCCTCTTTTCTATTGACTTATAACGACCGAATTAATTAAGTTCGGAATTATAAACATGTCCTTTCCATCGGCTTTTTTTAAGGGAATAGAAATGAAACCTGCGATACTTTTTTTCCTTATTGTTTCATCTGCTTTTACCGGCTGCTCGACAACTTATTATCTGAAAGATTCCCGTTCCGAAGAGAATTTTTATGCAGATTATAATAAATCCGCAAGCAAAAAAAATATTGAAGTGATATTGAACAGGGATAGCATTATGTGCTATGATAATCATTCTGTGATAAGAAATGATACACTCTATATCTTCGAAAGGGAATCAGAGGAAAAGAGATATCATCTGCCGACCGGTGAAATAAGGAGCATCCATTACATTACTCACGATTTTAAAAATGCTGATTTAGTATTGAATACCGGAATAAAATTAAACGCTGAATCAATCTTTATTTCTGGTGATTCTGTCAGCTTTAACGGGACCAGAGAATGGATTAACAAAAAACCACTCGTACGAGTTGATGAAATTAAGAATGTCAGCTATAAAGATCACTTGAGAGGCGTAATTCACGGTGTCCTTGGAGGCATCCTGCTTGGCGGGGCTTTAGGTGCAACCGGATGGATTATTCAGCCACCTGATGGTCATGGACAGATTGACCATTATGGAGCAACTCTTGCAGGAGCATTTTCAGGTTTAATAATAGGAGGAGTGGTCGGCTATTTAATCGGTTTTAATGTAAATTATCAGTTTAATCCGGGAAGATAATTTAACTCTTTCTCAACTGGTCAAGCAGAACAGCCAGTAATATTACAACACCAACAACAACCTGCTGAACGTAGCTGCCGACATTTAATAAATTCAAGCCGTTCCGGAGTACTGCAATTAACATAGCTCCAAGGAATGTTCCTATTATGGTACCTCTCCCGCCAAACAGACTTGTGCCTCCCACAACAACCGCAGCGATTACATCAAGTTCGTACATCAGTCCTGCATTGGGCTGCCCTGAATTTATTCTTGAGGCCAACAGTATACCAGCCAGCGCAGAAAGTACTCCGGAGATGATATAAACGGAAATCAGGATCCTGTTTGTTTTGATTCCTGCAAGACGCGCCGCTTCAACATTTCCGCCTACTGCATAAACATATCTTCCGAAACGTGTCCTGGTAAGTACAATATGAGAGATTATAAAAACAATGACCATTATTACTGTAGGAACAGGAATTCCGATTATCCTTCCGCCTCCCAGGTAAGCAAACACATCCGGCAGTTCCCAAATTGGTCTTCCCCCGGTATAAACGAATGATGCTCCCCTCCAGATCGTCATCAGGGCAAGGGTAACTATAAAAGGGGTTATCTTAAACCGGGTTACGAATATACCTGCGATGTACCCTGAGA
>DATFVA010000320.1:0-2634 GCA_035260565.1 Ignavibacteriaceae bacterium
CTTTCTCCTCCGTTGGGAGAAGATACAATAACCTGACTCTTAGTGATGGTGAAGTCATTATCCGAATAATCGAAATCGTTGCTGCTTCCAAGGCTGGTTATTTTAACCCTGTAATCATTACCTGAATCGGCAGCATTAACGGACCAGGCATAATACCCATCACTCTGTGTGGTATCAGCAATGGTAGAATAATAAATACCTCCTTTATACAGCTCAATTTTAACGGGTGAGAAGATATCATCCGACCAAACAATTCCATAAGAAGAGGAAGTCTGCCAGATCTCCCCGCCATTCGGAGATGAAATGGTAATTTCACTTTTTGTGATAGTGAAATCGGTGTCCGAGAAATCAAAATCGTTACCACTTGCGAGGCTTATAATCTTAATCCTGTAATCATTACCCGAATCAGCAGCATTAACAGTCCACGCATAGTAACCGTCACTTGGTGTCGTATCCGCAATAGCTGAATAAAATACCCCGCCTTTGTAAAGTTCCAGTTTAACGGGTCCTGAAATATTATCATTCCAGACAATACCATACACATTTGATGTAGTCCAATTTTCTCCCCCGTTGGGAGAGATTAATGTTATAACACTTTGTGTGATACTGAAATCATTGTCTGAAAAGTCAAAATCATTACTGCTTGCCAAACTGGTTATTTTAATTTTATAATCATTGCCCGATTCTGCAGCATTCACCGACCAGAGATAGTAGCCATCGCTCTGTGTAGTATCAACAACGGTAGAATAAAATACACCGCCTTTATACAGTTCGAGTTTAACCGGTCCTGCGATATTATCCGCCCAAACGATGCCATAATAAGAAGAAGTTTGGAGATTTTCCCCTCCATTGGGACTAGTAATGGTTAACTGACTTTTATTGACTGAAAAATTTGCATCAGAAAAGTCAAATACATTACTATTTGCAACGCTAGTGATCTTTATCATAAAATCATTCCCCGATTCAGCTACATTGGGCATCCATAAAAAATAACCATCGCTTTCAGTAGCAGCTGATATAACGGAATATAACGAACCGCTTTTAAATAACTCTATTTTAACGGATCCAATAATATCATCTGTCCAGGTTATCCCGTATGGAGTAGAATTTTGCCAGACTTCACCACCATTAGGGACTATAACAGTAATTTGTTGAGCAAATAAAACTGTTAGAGGAGAACCAAATATGAAATAAAGAAATAATAAAAACTTTATCATATTAATATATTAAGTAAAATAATAGTGAAAAATTGTTTTAATAATTTATATAATCAAAAATAAAGCCAAAAAGATTCCATTGAAAATTCAGTATTCTAATATTTTCATTTGGTTAAAGGTCTCATTATGAGAACACTTTTTATTATAGAAATAGTCTTTTTACGAGGTAACAAGACCTATTTAATTTTTCAAAATAAAAGAAAATATTTTATGGAATCGTCTACGAAATATAATTTCAAAATTCCATAAATAGGTTTTTAATTTACGCGCAATATGTAAGCCTACAATTTTCCGGAGTAAATAAAATTTCCATGATTCATTTCTTGAAGGGACTTTCCCACCCAATTCTATTATCCGGTTTTTTATATTTCTTATGGTTTCAACTTCATTTTCTTCATAATATACTTTTGAAATAAATCTTTGCAAAAATATAAGGCCCGCACCTCTTGTTTCAGGACTATTCTCGAGTTTTAATAGATGATCCAGACACAAAGTATTGGCCAGGCTCAATGATTCCAAGCTGCCCTTCGATTTCTTATTACTTACACTTGTAATATTTCCAATACGATAATAGCATTTTGCTTCCTGGACAAATTTGACAAAATCACTTGCGGCAACTACTCTACAAAAATATTCGCCATCCTGATTTAAGCGCAGGGATTCATTCCATTCCCCAGCGGTTTCAGTTAGATTTCTGCTAACCAGCCAGGCATGTGGATACATTATTGCCTGATCTTTCAAGTGTTTAATTAACCAATATTTTGGTTCAAGGTCCTGCCATAATATATTCGGTACGAATTTAGATTTTGTAGTGTCAGTATAAAACTTTGAAAAAGATGAAGATAATAGTGTCTTAGTCTTTTGAACGAAGTTAATTTCCTTAAGTTGTAATTGAATTTTGTCAGGAGCTAATAAATCATCAGAGTCAAGCCATTGTATAAAATCTCCTTTTGATTTTGAAAAAGCAAGATTCCTAGCAGAACAAGCCCCTTTGTTTGACTGTGAATAAACTTTAATTCCCAATTCACTTAATTCTTCTAGAATATGTAACGTTTTGTCCGATGAACCATCATCAACTACAATTATTTCTTTTCTGGTCCAAGTTTGGTTGACTGCAGACATTACAGTTTCTTTAATCCACTTTTCAGAATTAAATACCGGGATACAGATTGAAACTAAGGGCAATTCATTCTTGATTGGCAAACTAATGTTTCCTGGGATTAATGGTATTTAAGAAATATTTTAGATCCCTCATTTTATAAAGTATAATTGTAAAAATTAGTCCTGACACTACGAATTTAATCAAAAGTGAAACAATTAAATTTTGGATATCAGTAAATGATTCAAATACAATATTAAATATAATAAAGGCTATTCCCGCATAAATCCAAGTACGAAATAATTTAATTACTTCAAA
>DATFVA010000321.1:0-2219 GCA_035260565.1 Ignavibacteriaceae bacterium
GGCCGACGTGGATCAGGGGGAATAAACCTGCGCACATTACTGCGAAAATCGTCATTGCCTCTGCAAAACGTGCAATACCCGTTCTCCACCTCTGTCTCAGGAGGAAAAGAATTGCAGAGATCAAAGTACCTGCGTGACCAATACCTACCCAGAAGACAAAGTTTATAATTGGAAACCCCCATGCGACAGGCTGATCGTTCCCCCACATTCCGACGCCGTAATAAAAGCTGATAGCAAGACAGATAGCACCGAAGAGAAGAAAGCTTACCGATATCGTCAGTGCGATCAGGTACTTTTTTGTCGGTTTAGTGTCCATCGGTTTGGCAACGATCTGCTCTATTTCAGCACGGGTTAAACCGCCTTCAACAACCGGGATCTCTCTCGAGTAGTCTACAAAGGGATAATCGGTAATCTCTGGTTCTTTCAATTAAACTTCCTCCGAATGAGTATTTCTTAATTTGGCTATATAGGTAACATTAGGACGGGTATTAACGAAATCGAGTACATAATATCCAAGCTCGTGATTCCTGTATTTATGGAATTCAGATTCTTTATCATTTATATCTCCGAACTTAATTGCACTGGTACTGCATGCTTCCTGACACGCTGTTTTTACATCGGATCCTTTCAACTCTCTATTGCTGTGTATAGCATCTGCCCTCGCCTCCATAATCCTCTGGATACAGAATGTGCATTTCTCCATAACTCCTCTGGAGCGTACAGTAACCTCCGGATTATAGATCAGGTTGAAAAGATTACTTTCCTGGTACGAATCTCTGAAATGATCCCTGAAATTGAAGAAGTTGAACCGTCTGACTTTATAAGGACAGTTGTTTGAGCAGTATCTTGTGCCGACACACCTGTTATAGACCATCTGGTTGAGTCCGTCAGGACTATGAGTAGTTGCAACAACAGGACATACATTCTCACAGGGTGCATGGTCGCAATGCTGGCAAAGCATAGGCTGTGCACTAACTTTAGGATCATCAATTGATCCCGAGTAATAACGGTCAATCCTCAGCCAGTGCATTTCCCTCCCCTTTTCCACCTGGTCTTTTCCTACAATTGGAATATTGTTTTCAGAATGGCACGCAATTACACATTCGCCGCATCCAAGGCATTTATTCAGATCAATCGCCATTCCCCATTTCAGACCTGTATACTCAAATTCGGGATAGAGACTTTTGTTTTTCTCTTCGGTTTCTTCACGTATGAATTTCGGGTTCTTCTTATACTGGTCAACAGTACCTTCACGGACTATATGTCTTTTTTCAACAGCATCGCGTGTAAGATCCTTATCAAAAGCATGATGCTCCTGGGCAGTTATCAGTTTATAGGTGCCGCCCGCTTTTTTTACCGATGCACCTGTATATATCCATGGCGATAATCCTCCGTGTTTAGATAAAAGTACATTTGCATTAAAGCCGACTCCCGATCCTACGATCCCTACTTTCGATCTGCCGTAACCAAGCTCAATGGTTAATGTTTTATCTGCAGCTCCCGGCTGGATAAAAACAGGGATTCGGAGCTTTCTTCCGCCTGCATCTATATCTACAAGGTCGTCTGAGCCAACACCTAATTCTTTTGCTGTACTGCTTGAAACGGCTGCATAATTATCCCATGTAATTTTTGAAACTGGATGAGGCAGTTCCTGCATCCATCCGTTATTGGCAAAAGAACCATCTCCTGTAGCATAGCTCTCTCTTAAAACAACTGTGTAGCCGTTTGATTCTTTTGATTTGTTTCCTGTAGTTTGGAAAGCCGAAGCATTAAAATTTCCTGTTGGACCTTTTTCTTCTCCTGTTAAGGCAACTCCATCCTGAAGAACACCGAACCAGAACTGTTCAAAATCTATATGTGGATTCAAAGAGGAATAAACATTTTCTTTCCAGTTCTTCATCAGATATTTATGATAAATTTTGAAGTCATATTTCTGCGGATCGCCGCTGATCCAGCTGAGAAGAATTGTCTCCTTCTGCCTTGTATCAAAGATAGGCCAGATTACCGGCTGCTGAAGAGATGAGAATCCTGTCCTGGTTTTGGCATCTCCCCAGGATTCGAATGTATGATTTATTGGAAGCACATACTGAGCAGGTTCGGAAGATTCATTTTCGCTTTCAGTAAGACTTATAATAAGTCCGGCTTTATTCAAAGCATCTTTATAACCCAGATCGGCAGGCAGATGATAAACAGGGTTACTATCATAATGGATAACTGCT
>DATFVA010000322.1:0-3783 GCA_035260565.1 Ignavibacteriaceae bacterium
TTTACGGTTTTCAGGTGTGTAATTGGGATTTTAAGTCTCAGTTTTATCCTTTCATTCCGTCTGGTTTGGGGACAGACGGCCGGTGTGGTTACCACAAACAATAATTTCAACCGGCTGACAGTGTCTAATGGAAACAGAACAATATCATCTGTTCCTGTTATGTCGCCTGCTTCCAGAGTAATGTCTGATCATTCTGCCGGAAATATTCAAAATGTTGAGCTTGCCGGCTGGAATCTCCTTCAGACAGTCAGCGGAGTTGTAAAAGCAATTTCATTTGTTAATCCCAATGTCGGCTATATGGCGGCGGAACTTGGCGTAGTATATAAGACTACGAATGGGGGAGCTGATTGGTCAACTGTATTAAACCTTGGCTTTCCTTACTACTGGTATGGTGTGCATACTTTTACTCCTCAAAAAGTTCTGATCGCCGGATTTAATAATACCACAGGCGACGGCATAATGCGCTGGACATACGACGGCGGTGTAAACTGGACGGATGATATTATTGTTGCCCCTGCACCCTTTAACTGGCTGCAGGGACTGGGGTTCGCAGACTCACTGCATGGACTGGCAGTTGGCAGCATCCTCTCAGCAGGGAAAGTATTTATTACTGAAAATGGTGGAACTGATTCAACCGATTGGACTCCCGTAACGGCTGATCCTACTCAGGGATGGTTTGCAGGTAATTTTACAATGAGACCTGATGGGAAATATTACATTACCGGAATTAGTTTCTGCAGCTCGACCGACTTCGGTCTATCGTGGGATAGCAGAACTTCAATTGATAATACTTTTGACGGGGGAGTTTCGTTTCCCGATGATTTACATGGATGGACAGGCGGAGGATCAATATCCCCGACTGTAGAAGGCTGGGTGCATCGTACAACAGATGGCGGTACTACCTGGAGCGGCAGGATTCTCAGCACGCCCTATCCTGTGAGAGTGGTTTATTTTTTTGATTCACAGATGGGTATTGCCCAGGGCGGTGAAGTTAACAGCGGCCTTGGAGGGATATGGGAATCAACCGACGGCGGAGCTAACTGGACTGAAGCTGTAACTACCGGAATGGAAATGGGGAGCATTGACTGGCAGCGTATAAGTGCTGATAGTATTGATATCTGGAGTGTTGGTTATACAAGTTCAGGAGGATTTCACAGCGGTGTGTACAAAAAAAGGATTGGATTCAGTGTCGTTCCTGTTGAGCTTACTTCTTTTAATGCCGGGGTTCAGGATGGTTCTGTTTTGCTTAGCTGGCAGACTTCAACTGAAATCAATAATAAAGGATTTGAAATTGAGAGAAGCGGCGATTCAGAAACCGGCACTAAACAATGGCAGAATATTGGTTTTACAGGGGGTTTCGGAACTACTAGTGAAGATCATTCATATACATTTACCGATAATAATATTTCTTCCGGAACCTGGTCTTATCGTTTGAAGCAGATTGATTTTGACGGAAGCTTTACTTATTCGAACGAGATCGAAATAAATGTGAATTCTCCTTCGGAGTATAGTTTAGGTCAGAATTATCCTAACCCGTTTAATCCGACAACTAGCATTAAATATTCAATTCCCGAAGATGAATTCGTTTCATTAAAAGTCTACAATTCTCTCGGGCAGCTGGCTGCAGTTCCGGTAAGCGAATATAAATCAGCCGGCACTTATAATGTAGTATTCGACGGTATGAAACTCTCAAGCGGCGTATATTATTACAGGATGGAATCGGGCGGAAGAGTGATGGTAAGGAAGATGATGATTCTCAAGTAATGAGGAGAAATTAAAGTTAAGTTTAAGCCTGCCTGCGGAAGGCAGGTTTAAGCTTGCCTGCAACTAAGCAGGTTCAATTTTAATCTCAAGCTTAAGTTCAAGTTCAGGTTTAAGTTCAAGTTCAAGTTATTCGACGAGGATTTCATCGCAGAAGAGCCAGGCAGGTTCTCCTGCTCCAACGTGCCATGAAGGACAGAGACCGATATTTTTTGCTGTAATGTGAATGAAACGGATTCCGGATTCACTCAACTTCTCTGCAAAAGTCTTTACGTAAAGTGAGTCGTTGTTCTGTTCGGAGGAATCAGTTTCCGATACATAGCTATGATATTTGATTCCATCTGCTGATACCGAAATATTGATACTTTTCGGAAGGAATATCCAGGCAGAGATGTCCTGTAAAAAGCCGATCGATATTTGGTTAACATACACAGAGTTCCCCATGTCCAGAATTAGATCAAGATCTTTTTCTGCAAATCCCTGCCAGTTTCCGTCATTATAATAAACGGAACCTCTTAGTCCATCTGTAAGGGTATTATTTTCATTTAAACCCTTATATTTTTTCGCAGGAAGGCCAGCATAAAGAACCTTTTTACCTATTTCGAGTCCACGGGTTACAGTCTTTTCACTTACAAAGCACGGGACATTACCCTGCACCATTGAAGCTTTTATGGTTATAGATTTATCCGTATTGAAAGGACCCGTATACAATGTCGAGCCGGTATCGGGATCCATTCCGTTCATAGTGTAATAAATATGAGGATCAGGCTGTTCTGAATTTAAAGAAATGGTGAACTCATTTTTTTCATCATTATATACCGGGTTTATTTTTACCTCAAAAGAACCGCGTGAGTAATTTAATCCCGAATAATCAAAAACTTTATAATGCTGCTGAAGCCGGGCTAAAAAATCTTCCCAGTCTTTATTTTCCGGGACTGACCATACATCTTCTGACAGGGCGAGCATCCTGGGAAGGATCATATATTCAGCTCGTTCGGGTGTTTTAATTAACTCCGTCCAGAGATTAGCCTGGGCTCCGAGTATATGTCCCGATTCTTTTTCATTTAATCCCGGTGGAAGCGGGTCAAAAGAATAAGCATTCTTAAGCGTGATAATTCCTCCGGTTCCCAGGGTATCATAATGCGGATTATCCTGGTAGTAATCGAAATAGCAGTACTTTGTGGGCGTCATAATCACATTGTGGCCGGAAGCAGCAGCTTCAGAGCCTTTGGACATATCATTCCAGCACATTACAGTAGCTCCGGGAGCAAGACCTCCCTCCATTATCTCATCCCAGCCGATCATCTTTTTACCGATTGAATCGACGAACCTGCCTATCCGCTTGATGAAATACCCTTGAAGATCATTAACATTTGTCAACCCTTCGCTCCGGATCCTTGCCTGGCATTTGGGACAATCCTCCCACTTTGTTTTATCTGCCTCATCGCCGCCTATGTGTATGTAAGGACCGGGAAATAAACTGCTTACCTCGGATAAAATATTATCCAAAAATGTAAAAGTGCTGTCATTGCCGGCGCAGAATATATCTTTGTTCGGCCAATAGCCGCCGGGACAAACATTAAGTGTTTCACCTGTACATGAATACTGCGGATATGCAGCAAATACTTCACTTGAGTGGGCCGGCATTTCAATTTCGGGAATTATAGTTATAAATCTGTCCGCAGCATACTTAACTATCTCTTTAATATCATCCTGCGTATAATAACCTCCGTATGAAGTCTGCTCTCCTTTTTTTACCGGTGACCATTTTCCCCACGGTTGATTTTCTCTGTCAGCTCTCCACGCACTTACTTTTGTGAGCAGCGGAAATTTTTTAATCTCGATTCTCCAGCCGTTATCATCAGTGAGGTGCCAGTGAAAGTAATTCATTTTATACATCGCCATCAGGTCGAGATATTTTTTTATAAATTCTTTTGGGAAGAAATGACGCGACACATCCAGGTGCATACCCCTGTACGAAAAACGGGGCTTATCTTTTATCAGGAGGCATGGGATAGTCCA